>NZ_JVPL01000263.1:0-74425 GCF_001054655.1 Bacillus sp. 220_BSPC | reverse complement strand
CACTTTTTGACAGTCTTTGCTTTCTGTACACCGAGATAAAAATGAGCATGAAACCCCTTTTGTCTACAAACTGAGGCCGGATTCTATATGAATCCGGCCTTTTTCGGAGAATGTATTACTCGAACCAATAGGGAAAAACCCGCTCATTCTTCATTTTGCAATGAATACCGAACATGGTGCGTTTTTCGCAATGGAACTACTTGTACTGCCAAGGAAGAATTTTTCCAAACCGCTTTTATCGCTATTGCCGACAACGATAAGATCAGCTGAAGTTCTCGCTGCAAAGTCACATACGCTATCTGGCGCATATCCTTCCAATAGTTCGAATTTCCCCGTCACTTGACATTCACTTAATAATCTCAACGTATTACTTTCTGCGTTCTGAATACTATTCTCGAGGGCGGAAGGGGTGTCATTTACCTTTTGATTTCTTTGCTGGTCAACTTCAACAACAGGATGTGTCTGGACTGGATCCACATAAAATCCGGCAGAGGGCACGAACCCCGGCGCGGAGGCGTTACCGATGATACGCTGTTCAACCTTATCATTTAGGACATGAACTACGGTCAACTCAGCTTTTGGAAAGGCCTTTTTCAATGTTGCTCCATATTCGACGGCCCGTTTACTTTCTTCATTTCCATCAAAAGCGACGACAATATGTTTTAAGTCTTTCATTACTATCATCTCTCCCCTTTATAAGACCTTAATAGCGTTATACCCGCTTTTAAATGGCTTCACGCCTTTAATCGGTATATAGATTGCCTTTTACGGGTAAAGGATAGATACGAGCATAGTTAAAATGGTAGGATGAAAATGGTCCTTCAGTTAATTGGCATGCTCAGACGATGAAGGGATATCATCTGTAAGGATGCCGATTCACGTGTAAAGTGCTACAAGAAAAGAGCGCCTTTTATTCAATCGACGAGTTTTCTTTAACAAAAAGGGTAAAATATTTTTAATGAAACATGTCGCAGATGGAAAAATGGGGGTACAAATGAGAGGGTTAGTGAAATTAGGTCTAATTATAATATTGGCGATTGCGGTTTTAGGCGCCGGTTCACTATTGTATTTCAAGCAGGGTGCTGATATAAGTCATCTTGAAAATAGTCTTCAGCAACCGACAGGGATCTATGATCTGGATGGGAATCTAGCCAGTACGATCACGGCAAATAAATCCGAGGGCGTTGCGATAGATGAAATACCGGAACATATGAAACAAGCGGTGGTTTCCATTGAGGATCACCGTTTTTATGAACATCACGGCATAGATTATCAAGGGATCATGCGGGCTTTGGTTAAAAATGCGAAGGCTGGAAGTGTTGTTGAAGGCGGGAGCACGCTCACCCAGCAGCTTGTGAAAATCACGATGCTGGAATCAGATCGAACACTGAAGAGAAAGATAGAAGAGTTTTTTCTAGCCCAGGAAGTTGAAAATCAATATACAAAAGATGAAATCCTGGAAATGTATTTGAATCAAGTTTATTTTGGCCATGGGGCATGGGGAATCAAAAAGGCTGCAAATATTTATTTTTCCAAAGAGGTCTCTGAATTGACCGTTGCCGAGGGAGCTTTGCTTGCGGGAGTCATTAACTTACCATCCAAACTTGATCCATACAAGAATTTGGACGGTGCAGTGAAGCGGCGTGATTTGGTTCTTTCGCGAATGGCGGAACATGGTTATTTGACGAAAGATGAAGAAGCGGCCGCAAAAAAAGATTCGGTGACACTTCTTATGGGGGAGAAGGAAACCGATCCATTAAGAGGTAAGTATCCTTATTATGTCGATCATGTTTTATCGGAAGCATCGAGTAAATATGGAATTAAGCTTGAGGAGCTGCTTTCAAAGGGGTATAAAATTTACACGACTCTGGACCAGTCCATGCAGCAGGCTACAGAAAGCGTGTATGAGAATTCAGCCAATTTTCCGGTTGGAACGAGTACAGAGGAACTGGTTCAAAGCGGGTCTGTCCTTCTTGATCCTGAAACGGGCGGCATAAAAGCACTTGTCGGCGGGAGAGGTGAACATCAATTCATGGGATATAACCGGGCAACCCAACTGACAAGGTCTCCTGGTTCATCCATTAAGCCGCTTGTCGTTTACACGCCGGCTGTTGAAGAGGGATATGATATCACTGACCCTTTAAAGGATGAAAAAATGAGCTTCGGTGAATATGAGCCAACAAACCTGAGTGGTGAATATAAAGGAGAAGTCCCCATGTATGAAGCGGTGATGAATTCCTTGAATGTACCGACGGTTTGGCTATTGAATGAGATTGGCATCGATAGGGGGCTTGATTCACTTAAGCGGTTTGGGATTCCCTATGACAAGGATGATCGAAACCTGTCTATTGCTTTAGGAGGGATGAAAAAAGGTGTGTCCCCGCTGCAGATGGCAGGAGCCTTTTCTGCTTTCGCCAACGAAGGGGAACGGATGGAAACCCACGCCATTGTAAGGATAGAAAATGCCGATGGAAAAGAGGTTGCCGCCTGGAAAGAGAAAAGCACCAAAGTGACCTCTGTAGGCGCCGTCGACAAAATGAATGCCATGCTGCTTGGAACAGTGGAATATGGCACAGCGAAAAACGCGGCTGTTTCCGGTTATGAAATAGCAGGTAAAACAGGATCTACACAAGTTCCCATCGAAGGAGTATCAGGGGTTAAAGATCAATGGTTCATCGGTTATTCACCTTCGCTGGTCGGTGCTGTTTGGGCGGGATATGATAAGACGGACGCAAAACATTATCTAACGACACACAGCAGTCAGGGAAGTGCACTCATCTTTCAAAAAATAATGTCGCTAGCCTTACAGAATCAAGCTGCTCAATCTTTTAAAGCTCAAGATATCGGTCCGCTTATAGCAGAACAACAGGCACTTATAGCTGAGCAACAGGAGAAGGAAGAAGAGGAGAAGAGGAGACAATATTGGATTGACAAAGGAAATGAAATACGGGAAGGCTTGAATAAATGGAGGGACTGGGAGGTTCCGTGGTGATTCCCAGGTCCGGGAGCATGATCCAAGCCTTTCTGAATCAAATCAACAAAAAAAAGACTGTCAATCATTGACAGTCTTTCATCATTCTTAAAAAATGAGATTTGCTATTATGCCGATTACGACGATTGCGCCTATTACCATTAAAATGGTTCTCATATAAATACACCCTCTTCAAACGTAGTTGGAATCATTTAAATATTTACGGTTTGGTTCGATTGAAAACGAAATGCACTTTCATCATTTTCTTTACAAATAGCCTGTACTTTTTCAAGCATGGCGTGTACATTCTCGCCTTCAAGGATGACTTTCATCGTTGCACACTCTTGAAGAATGAGCACAAAGGATACGAAAGTCGAAAGTTTCTTGGCATCGACCAATTTATGGTTGCAGATAAAATATATATTCCCTTTAAATTCTTTTGTAACTTGATATAGGTTCATGATTTGTCGCATGGATAATCTTTTATTTGTTTGAATGTCAGAAGAAATCACTTTATTCATGTCGTTTACTCCTTTTGTTTTTATACTTTTGGAAAAGCATAATCAAGATGTCAATTCAGCTACAACGTTTAAAAATGAACAAGTATGTTTTGGACTTTTTTATGTAATTGTTAGCGGGTCATGTTGTATATTTACCCGAGTGAAAGATTTTGAAACCTATTTGAAAATTTCAATTTTTTGAGGGGGAACGAACAATGCTCACACTTATTAAAAATGGGGAGCTTTATGGTCCGGAATATATGGGCCAAAAAGATATCCTCTTGGTTGGAAAGCAAATTGGCTTCATTGAGGACAAGATTGATGTACCTGCCAATTTCGTTGAAATGAAAGTGATTGATGCGAGTGGTCAAATTGTGGCTCCGGGTTTTATAGATGCTCACGTACATATTATCGGCGGAGGCGGGGAAGGGGGCTTTAAAACGAGGACACCTGAAATCCAATTAACAGATGCCACTTTAGCGGGTATAACGACATTGGTAGGGGTCATCGGCACAGATGGAACGACAAGGACGATGCCTGCACTTCTCGCTAAAGCGAAAGCGCTTGAAGAAGAAGGAATTAGCTGCTTCGTTCAGACTGGTTCGTATCAAGTTCCAGTCAAGACGTTAACCGGTAAGATCGAGGATGATTTGATTCTTGTGGATAAAATTATCGGTGTTGGCGAAATAGCCATTGCCGATCACCGTTCTTCGCAGCCGACTGCAGCCGAACTCGCTAAGCTGGCCTCGCAGGCACGTAATGGAGGTCTGTTATCAGGGAAAAGCGGTATCGTCAACATACATGTCGGCGACAGTCTAGATCATTTGCATGTAATTGAAGAAGTTGTCGAAACAACGGAAATTCCGATCACTCAGTTCTATCCTACACATATAAACCGAAATCCGCATTTATTCAATGCAGGGGTGGAATATGCAAAAAAAGGGGGGTATATAGATTTTACGACAAGTACAATCCAGAAATTCCTCGAAGAAGGGGAGGTCAAAGCAAGTACAGCAATTAAAATGGCTCTAGAAGAAGGCGTTGAAATCGGACAGATCACCATAACTTCAGATGGGCAAGCCAGCCTGCCTGACTTCGATGGAAGCGGCAACCTGCGCGGTTTGAACATTGGTACATGCATGTCCTTATATGAATGTGTTGTCGATGCGGTCCTCGAGGATGGAGTGACAATTGCCGATGCCCTACGAGTTGTGACGGAAAACCCGGCAAACATTTTAAAGCTTTCTGCAAAGGGAAAGCTTTCGGTAGGTAAGGACGCGGATATCATCATGATGAATCAACGAACTTTAGAAATAAATAGTGTTATCGCGATGGGGCAGATGATGGTCAAAGATGGCCATGCTGTCGTTAAAGGAACATTTGAAAAATAGACCTTTTCTACCTTTGGGTGCAATTCCCGTTGCGGGTCCTACCCCATCCTGAAATGCAAAAAGGGTAACATTGATCTAATTTCGGATCCCTGAAAAAGGGTATGTGTAATGATTTCAACTTCATACACTCGACTTCCGCGGGCGGGCGGGAGCCTCCTCGGCGCGCCTGCGGGGTTCTCCCATGCCACGCTTTTCCCGCAGGAGTCTCGCGCCTTCCGTTCCAATCAACTTTGTGTAATTTAAAAAAAATGCTGGCTCGTCTTATTCCGAACCATGTTTAATCGACTAGTTTATCCTTCATGTTTTTTCTTGTACTCCTTAATGGATGGAAGAAATATGCGACACTCGTGCCGAATAACTGGCTAGCCGAGACCCCACAGACGCTTGGCAGGCAGTTGGCGGAAAGGGATGCGGATTACTGAAATTAACTGTCTGTTGAAAAAAACGTAGGCAACTGATTTCTTGGAGTTTTTATACAGCCTAAGACCCATATATTATATAATGGGCCTTTTTTGTGCTGGATACTTTTGGAAGGAAGGTTCTAAATCTGTCGGGAGCATATCACATTTTGAAGGTAATCATTATGAAATTTCCCATTAAAGGCTCTCATTTTCAAAATGAAGGTGAAGTATCAGAAAACATCTTCTAAATAAAGGTAATATGTAAAAAATTCATTCTATTTAACATATTATTAAAAACATGGATGTATTATCCTTTTATATAAGGAAATGTAGTTTATGAAACAGCATTTAATCACAGACAGAAAGACCAATAAAAACATTTTGGGCTGTTATTTCATGACTGTTCAAAACCTAGGTAAGTTTGCGAAACAAATCTATCTTAAGGGGAGAAATGAAATGGAAAAGACGGGAAACCCAATAATGAAAGCGCATTCAAGTGGAGTTGAGCCGGAAATGTTTCGTGTATTGACTTCTGATGGGGAAATCATTGAAGCGATTGATGGAAAAATCGATAAATCACTTATGTTAAAGATGTATGAGAGCATGCTCCTGCTCAGAACATTTGACCGAAAATCAATTATTCTCCAGCGCCAAGGCAGGATCGGGACTTATGCACCTTTCGAAGGGCAGGAAGCGTCCCAAGCAGGAAGCGCTTTGGCATTGTCGGCAGGGGACTGGATGTTTCCCACATACCGTGATCATGGAGCGGCAATCATTCATGGACAGGAATTATACCGTGTTTTCCTATACTGGATGGCGCATTTTGATGGTTCGATTTGTCCAGAAGGAAAAAGGATATTGCCTCCAAGTGTTCCAATTGCGACTCAAATGGTTCATGCAGTTGGAACGGCTTGGGCAAGTAAGCTTAAAGGCGAAAAGAATGTTAGCATTGCCTATTTTGGAGATGGAGCGACTTCTGAAGGGGACTTTCATGAAGCACTGAATTTTGCCGGCGTTTATAAAACCCCGACAATCTTTTTCTGCCAAAATAATGGCTACGCAATCAGTGTCCCTTTTGAAAAGCAATCGGCATCAAAAACAATATCCCAGCGTGCTGCTGCTTATGACATCCATGGGGTGCGGGTGGATGGAAATGATATTTTTGCCGTATGGATGACTGTAAAGGAGGCTGTCGAAAGAGCGCTTAAAGGGGAAGGGCCTACATTAATCGAAGCCATTACCTTTCGCTATGGCGCCCATACTACTGCAGACAATCCGAACATATATCGCGATCAGGACGAAATTTCAACGTTCTGGAGGGAAAACCGCGATCCCATTACACGCCTTAGAAAGTATTTGAATAAAGAGGGTCATTGGAATGAAGAGCAGGAAGAATTGGTGTTAAAGCAAGTCAACGAACTGATCGATGCTCACCTTAAAAAGGCCGAAGCGTATCCGAAATCCGACCCGCTCGAAATGTTTAACCATGTATATGCCGAGGAGTCATGGCTTCTTAAGGAACAGAAGCAGGAATTGAACCAAATCTTAAGGAAAGGCGGGAAGAAATGATGGGCAAAAATTTAACGATGCTCCAGGCTATTACGGAAGCGCTGGACCAAATGCTGGGTCATGATGATCGCGTGATGATCTTGGGTGAGGATATTGGCGTGAATGGCGGGGTTTTTCGAGCGACGGAAGGACTTTATGAGAAGTATGGAAAAGATCGAGTTGTGGATACGCCATTAGCTGAATCCGGAATCATCGGCTCTGCCATTGGTTTGGCTCTTAACGGAATGCTGCCCATAGTGGAGATCCAGTTTCTCGCCTTTATTTATCCGGGGTTCGAGCAGCTCGTTTCCCATGCTGCCCGTATGAGGTATCGTACTCGTGGGCAATTTGGGGTGCCCCTCGTAATCCGTACGCCATATGGTGCCGGAATCAGGGGTCCTGAACTTCATTCTGAAAGTGTCGAAACCTTCTTTGCCCATACCCCGGGTTTAAAGGTGGTTGCACCCAGTAATCCATATGACGCAAAAGGGCTGCTCATTTCAGCGCTGGAAGATCCAGATCCAGTGATTTTTTTGGAACCGACTAAATTGTATCGGGCTTTTAAGGAAGAAGTTCCAGACGAAAGGTACCGAATACCAATCGGTCAAGCAAAAGTGGTCCAGGAGGGAAGCGACCTGACCATTTTTGCTTGGGGGGCCATGTTAAGGGAGGCATTGAATGCCGCGAAAAAGATTGAAGCAGAAAAAGGCTGGAAGTGTGAAGTGGTCGATCTTAGAACTTTATACCCTTTAGATAGGGATTCGATCGTGCAATCCATTAAAAAGACAGGTCGTGCATTAATCGTCCATGAAGCCCACAAGACTGCCGGTCTAGGTGCGGAGATTATCTCCATCATTAATGATGAAGCTCTTATTTACCTGAAAGCGCCGATTAAGCGTGTAACAGGATTTGATGTACCGGTTCCGCCGTTTACAATAGAAGATCATTATTTACCGACTGTTGACCGTGTAAAAAAGGGAATTGTCGAAACGATATCATTTTAATGATTAAGGGAGAAGGAGAAGGAGGATGACGCATGATGGAATTTAAACTTCCTGATGTAGGGGAAGGGATGCATGAAGGGGAAATTATCCAATGGCTCATCAAGGAAGGGGATGCGGTAAAACAGGACCAACCCATTGTTGAGGTACAAACGGATAAAGTCAATGCGGAATTGACAGCTCCGGCAGCGGGAGTGGTTAAGAAAATATTTTTTTCCGTAGGGGATATCGTGGAAGTGGGAACCACTATATTCACAATTCAGGAAGAGAACGATGTGTCAGTTCCGGATACAGGCATTAGTGAAGAAGAAAACCAAGTCGGGCAATCCGGTGATGTAAATGTCAATGCGCAGCATATTACGACTAAACACCAGGCAGTGCGTGCGCTGGCAACACCATTCGTGCGTCAAATGGCCAGGGAAATGAAGATTGATATCGAGAAGGTTAAAGGCTCCGGTCCGGCAGGGCGAATTACCGAAAGTGACTTGAAGCAGTTTAAAGAGAATGATTCATTTTCACGGGAAAAGGCCAAACAGCATGATGACAAGACAGGTCAAGAGATGGCCCCGATAATGGGAAATGAGCGGGAAGAGCGGATTCCGCTTAAAGGCATTCGTAAAAAAATCGCTGAACATATGGTGAAGTCAGTTTCGACCATTCCTCATGTAACCCATGTAGATGAATTGGAAATGGACCGATTGAAGGAATTTAAAAATCAATTAAAGGAGTATTCAGATGATAAGGATATAAAATTGACTTTTTTGCCTTTTTTCGTTAAGGCCATTGTCATCGCCTTAAAGGAGTTCAAAACACTAAACGCTTCAATTGATGAAAGGACCAATGAAATCATCCTGAAAAATTATTATCATATTGGAATTGCGACGAATACAAACGAGGGTCTCATTGTTCCAGTGATCAAACATGCCGATCAAAAAACCATTTTCCAACTGGCTGATGAAATCAGGCAGTTGGCAGCTCAAGCCCGTGAAGGAAAGTTGAGTATTGATCAAATCACAGGCAGTACATTTACCATCAGCAATGTAGGACCTATCGGAGGGATGCACGCTACCCCGATCATTAACTATCCGGAAGCGGCCATATTAGCTTTGCATAAAATGGAACATCGCATGGTCGTTCGCGATTTGGAAGGTGTTATCCGGTTAATGATGAATATGTCTCTTTCTTTCGATCATCGTTTGATTGATGGGGTAACAGCGGTGCAATTCACCAATAAAATCAAGGAATTGCTGGAAAATCCAATTCGTTTAGTTGTGGAGATGAGATAAATGGTAGTAGGGGAAGTTGCTGTTGAGACGGATGTTGTCATCATGGGAGGAGGTCCGGGAGGATATGCTGCGGCTATCCGTCTCGGCCAGTTAGGAAAATCGGTCGTGCTGATTGAAAAGGATAAGCTGGGCGGGGTTTGCCTTAATCGGGGCTGTATACCTTCAAAAGCATTGATTCACGCAGCTGATCGATATCATGGGCTTAACGATTTAGGGAAAATGGGAATCCGGCTACCTCAGGAAGGAACCACTATGGACTTGGGAGTTTGGCAGGATTGGAAAGCGGGCATCACATCCCAGTTGGGGCAAGGTATTGCCCATTTGTGTAAGGAAAACGGAGTGACGGTGGTTAAAGGCCAAGCAACTTTTTTATCTGATGACCGCATTGGGGTTGAAACCGATGGCGATTTTGAAACCTACAAGTTTGAACAGGCAATTATTGCGACGGGGTCCAGGCCTTTCATTCCATCCTTCATTAAAGTCGATGGAGAATATATATTGGATTCAACATCATCTTTGCAGCTGAAGGAAGTTCCAGCAAGCTTGTCGATCATTGGCGGAGGATATATCGGAATCGAGCTGGGTATGGCATTTGCAAAGCTGGGTACTAAAGTGACCATCATTGAGATGGACAATCGCATACTCCCCCACGTTGCTGAAAACCTGGTAAAGGAAGTCACCCGGAATGCCAAGAAGCTTGGGATCAATATCAAAACATCCTCTAGGGTAGAGAAAGCGAGTGTAGTGGATGGTCAAGTGCATCTTCTTGTTTCCTCGGAAGAACAGGGGACGGAAGCCGTCGTGAGCGAAAGGTCCCTGGTTACAATTGGCAGGATCCCTAACACTGAAGAAATTGGCCTGAATCGGGCTGGAGTGACGGTTGGCGAGAAAGGCCATATAGCAGTGGATATGGAATGCCGTACAAATGTACCGCACATCTTTGCCATCGGTGATACTACGCCTGGTCCGGCTCTTGCCCATCGAGCGTCCAAACAGGGAATCGTGGCAGCTGAAGTGATAGCGGGACTGCCAAGTGCCGTTGACTCGCCTTATGTTCCTTATGTAATCTTTTCGGAACCACAAATAGCTGGTGTTGGTTTAAGCCGTGAAGAAGCTGAACAACAGGGATACAGCGTCAAGGTTGGCAAATTTCCGTTCAGTGCCAACGGAAGGGCGCTAGCAACGAATGAAACGGAGGGATTTGCAGAAGTGATCGTGGATGCCGATAGCCATATATTGCTCGGAATGCATATGGTAGGTGCTGATGCTTCCAACCTTATAGGTGAAGGGGTCCTAGCCCTTGAGCTGGCGGCTCGGGTCGAAGATATAGCCCTCAGCATGCATCCTCATCCGACCTTGACCGAGGGGTGGCTGGAAGCGGCTGAGGCAGTTTTGGGACATGCAATTCACATCGTAAATAAATAGGAAAAGGTAAAGTAATGGGGATTACCAATGTAGTCCCCGGTTAGAATGTTTTATCTTAATGGAGTCAAAAACCTGGTAATTGTCCCCGAAAGGCAAGGCTATCAGTAAATTCACTCCATTTCGAAAATCCGTCCCGGCGTTTGACCAAACAGGGGCCGTATTGGCCTGCAATGATTCCCTCTTGTAAAACCATCGGCATATTGATATCATTTTTACCTTGGGGAAGTATAGAGTTTTCAATAAGGCTTTGGATCCTTCCACTCCTAAACCATAACGGTTGATGAGATAACATATCTATTCGCCATTCAACGATTAAATGGGTTTAATTTATACGAGAAAATTATGGAATGAAGGAGGCAAATGTAATGGAGTCAAATGGTGGGTCATTGCAAAAGAAATTATTGCCAAGGCATATTAGCATGATGGCAATGGGAGGGGCAATAGGTACTGGGATTTTTAAAGGAAGTGCCGAAACCATATCGTTAGCAGGGCCAGGAGTCATATTCACTTATATCTTTGCAGGATTATTACTGCTTGTAGTCATGGGTGCTATAGCGGAAATGGCAATTGTCTATCCAAATACGAATATGAAAGGCTTCGTTCAGAAAGCATTCGGTAAGCGCTTTTCCTTCATCGTAGGCTGGATGTATTGTTTTATGTGGCTGTCCGTTTGTGTCATTGAGGTAGTGGTGGCAGGAAGCTTCTTGCAGTATTGGCTCCCGGCAATCCCGTTATGGATATTAAGTTTAGGGTGTACAGCTTTCATCATTGGAATTAACATGATGAATGTCAAAAATTATGGTGAATTCGAATTTTGGTTTGCCGGCATTAAAATTACAATGATCATCTTATTCATCATATTGGGAGCCTGTATTTTATTTGGAGTCATCCCAAGCGGCGGATCTAATTATCTGCAAAACTTCACAGGGCATGGAGGATTTTTCCCAAATGGGTGGATGTCCATCTTTTCGGCATTACTGATCGTCATGTTCTCCTATGGCGGTTCCGAGTTAATAGGGGTGACGGTAACGGAAGCAAAGGATGCAGAACGCATTTTACCTAAGGTCATTAAAAACTATATTTGGAGAGTCGTATTATTCTTCACCTTACCAATACTTGTAATCTGCGGTTTGATTCCGTGGAATGAAATTGGCGACCAGGCAAGTCCGTTTGTACAAGTTTTGTCCATGTCAGGTTTTCAGGGATCTGCACATATCATGAATTTCATTTTGATTACGGCCGTCTTATCAGCTGCTAACTCTGGAATATATGGGTGTACCCGAATGCTGCATTCTTTAGCTGCAGAAGGGGAAGCTCCCAAGTCGTTCTCTTATGTATCAAAAAATGGCGTTCCCATGTACAGTTTGATATTAAGTGCAGGTGTATTGGTCGTCGGCTCCATGATTACTTTCGTTGCTCAGGACAAGGCATTTACTCTATTAATGGCGTTTCCGGGTTTTGTAGTATCACTTGTATGGATCAGCATCTGTTTAGCGCAGCTTAAACTTCGGAATTCATATCCCAAAGCTCCGAGTTTTAAATTATGGGGATTTCCATATGTAACCTTGTTTACCGTAATCACCTTAAGCATCATTTGTGTCACGTTCGTGTTCAGTGAACAGAATCGGATCAGTATCATTGCTTGCCTGATTGTGTTGGCTGCCTTAATCTCGATTTCGATTTTTAAATTTAAAAATGTGGACAAACAGGAAACACCTATAATAGAAAAGAATATCGCTAAATAAAATCCACGTAAAAGATACGACATGGGCAAAGGCGTCCATGTCGTATCTTTCATTACTGATCACTGATATTCTGCAACTTCATTTCGATTGGTCATGCTCCAGATGTTTTATTGATTATATGTTGTAAGGATGCTATGAATCTCTCGTTTTCAAGCGGAGTGCCGATGGTCACGCGGATAGTATTTTCATAGCCTAGCAAATGACCTGAACGGATGATGACACCCTGGATTAATAACTTCTCAAAAATGTCCCTGCCAGGCTGGTTCAATTCGACCATCAAGAAGTTGGCGTGTGAAGGGAAGAATGTTAAACCCATCTTGCTTAGTTCATTTTCTAAATATCTTCTTCCTTCCTCATTCTTACGAACGCAATTCTCAACAAATGGATCGTCGTCGAGGGAAGCGAATGCCGCAGCCTGTGCTAAACGATTGGTATTGAAGGGTTCCTTCACTTTAACTAGCTCTTGTATGATGGAGGCATCCATTAAACCGTATCCAATCCTTAAAGCAGCCAGTCCATAAATCTTTGAAAAAGTGCGTAAGATAACCAGATTTGAATGCATTTTGAGAAGCGGTAAGGTTTCTAAATATTCTGCATCATCGACATATTCATAGTATGCTTCATCAACGATCAGTAAAATATGTTTCGGCACCTTCTCGATAAAAGAGCGTAACTTTTCTTTTTGAACGATCGTTCCTGTCGGATTATTGGGATTACAGACGAATATCATTCTCGTTTTTTCTGTTATGGCTTCATACATACCCTGGAGGTCATGTACACCATTGATAAGAGGAATCTTTACAGGTGTGCCGCCGTCAATCAATACATTCGTTTCATAACGTGGAAAGGTCACATCAGCCATGATGACTTCATCATTTTGTTGGATATAGGTTCGTGTCAACAAACGTATCACTTCATCAGATCCATTGCCTAAAATAATATGATCTTTATTGATCTTCAATTTTCTTGCCAGCTTTTCAGCTAATGCAGGCGCCATACCTTCAGGATAAAAGGAGGTTTGCTCCATTTCGGCAAGCATGGCTTCTTTTGCTAGAGGTGAGTAACCGAATGGGTTCTCATTGGATGCCAATTTAACGATCGTTTCAAGACCAAGTTCACGTTGCACTTCTTCAATTGGCTTGCCGGAAACATATGGGCGAATGCTTTCGATGTTTTGTCGAACCGGGATTTTAGTAAAGGTCAATGCAGGTTCCTCCCTTTGGTAAATTCTGAATTTTCTTTTTCTATTTGATTATTTTAATGATAGAATATTAACTGTTAAAATTACATACAAAAAAGAATGTATTTTTCACTATCCATACAACATTTTAAAGAAATATATGCTTATATTCCTTCATTATGAAAGGCGGTTGCTTCATGGATGAAATAGATGTCAGTTTACTGGAACTTTTACAAAAAGATGGACGCATTACGATTAGTGAACTATCGAAGAAATTGGCTCTCAGTCGACCTAGCATTTCTGAACGAATGTACCGCCTGCAAGAAAAGGGGATCATTGAGGGGTTCAGCGCAAGGGTTTCCCCTTTGGCAATAGGAAGGGGTGTACTTGTGTTCATTCAGGTGAGTGAACTTAAGGTTCCTGTTACCGATTTTGAGCAATTAGTGAAAAATGATTTAGACATTATCGAGTGCCACCGTGTAACAGGAACAGTTGGATATTTTTTGAAAGCGGCTTTAGCTGATATGGACAGCATGAGATTACTGATAGATCGATTAATACCCTATGGACATCTGAATACATCTGTGGTTTTGACATCCCCGGTACCTTCCCGCTCCATTCTTCCAAGGATCAATGAAATGGAGGATCATGGTGCGAAATCCTAGGCGGGCATTCAACTGATGCTGATAAAGGATTCGGGTATCGTTCAAACTAATGAAGGGTAGGATTTAGGTTTTTTACAGAAAGGAACGAGGCGGAGGGCCTGTTCCTTTTTTGGTGTTATTGTAAATCCATCAAAGCCCCGAAATATTGCTGGGCGGTTGTAAAACAAATGAATGCCAATAGTTCAGAAATCTCTTCATCACTGAACACTTCCTTCAATACTTGGAAAAACTTTTCCTCCGTTTTTTCACGTTGCAAGAGAAATACTTCCGCAAAGGCAATTGCATAGCTTTCTTTCATATCTTCCGGCTTTAGCGGAGTCCCTTTTGCCTGACAGTATGAGCAGCCATTACCGTATGCCAGCACTCTTCTGACGTTTTCCTTCAATTTCTCCGAAAGTTTCCCATTTGCAGATATGCAATCTGAGAGGTCCGACCATTTATGCGAAATCTCTTCAGAATGAAATAATCTTTGAAATGGACTGGATCCCTGTGATGATTTGTTTATTCTTGTCATGAACATCTCTCCTTTGAGATAATCCTAATATAAAAATCCAGGAATTTTAATTCCATTTGTAAAGTAATGCGGTTTAATAATGAATGAATGTAAAGAGAGGAAGGAGAATAATTTAAAAATGAAAATAGATGAGAAAGACCAGAGCATCCTTGCCGAATTAACGTTGAATAGCCGAATCTCCATGAGGGAATTGGCAAAGAAAGTAAACCTCTCGGCCCCCACCGTTGCCGAACGGGTACGGCAAATGGAGTCGTTCGGAATCATTAAAGGGTATGTTGCCGAGATTGATCATAAAAAGATAGGTTTTCCAATTGAGTGTATCGTGGAAGCTACGATAAAAAATGGGGAATATGAGAAATTCAAAAAGTATATCTCCAAGGTGCCGAATGTTGACTTTTGTTATCGAATTGCCGGGCAGGCTTGCTTTATGCTGAAAATCCACACTCAGAGCCTTGAAGAAGTGGAGGAATTCATCAATCGGACCATTCCTTTTGCGGCAACCGTTACCCATGTGATCCTTTCACAGGTGGAGCCGGAACAGGAATGAGTATTTTTATAATGGAAGAAAAAGAGATCTGTATATGCTGATCATTTTGAACGGTTCTAGAATTAATGGATAAAATCAAGTGTCCATAAAGATATGACATATGTTTGCAGCGCCAGGTGTTTTTTTTGCAATCAATGCTTTCGGTGATTTAAGAAAGAATAAGCTAATGGAATAAAGGGTACATGTAATAATGGATAATAATCTGACAAGGTGGGGTGAGGTATCATGGAAGGAACTGACGACTATAAACCTGAACTGGCCAGGGAAGCAGTAAATGTGATTGAAAATGTAGCAGGAACACATCCTGGTTATCGGCGTGTGCATGCAAGGGGATATGTTTATGAGGGGGTTTTTACCCCAAACGGAAAAGCGTCCCCACTAACGGTGGCTTCGCATCTTCAGGATGAAGCCGTGCCGGTGATCATTCGGTTTTCAAATAGCTCACCGATTCCAAGCCATCCTGATGCCATTTCCCCTGTAAAGGGCATGGCAGTCAAGTTTCATTTGCCGAATGGAAAGGTGTCAGATCTTATTACTGTGACCATTCCGTTATTCTTTGCGAAAACACCGCAAGCGTTTGTTGATATTGCTGGCTTTTTCCAATCTGCAAAGGAGGGTTTCCCCAATCTGAAAGAACTTGCAAAAATCCTGTGGAAATACCCAGAAAGCAAGGCAAGCCTGCAAATGCTAAAAGAAATGCGTTCTCCAGCCAGTTTTTCAACGTGCCAATATTACTCCATTCACGCATTCTATTTCATTAACAAGGAAGGAAGGCGGCAGGCAATCAAGTACGAGTGGGTGCCAGATGCGGGCCTTAGTATGTTAGAAAAAAGGGAGGTGGCCGAGCATTCGCCGGAGTATCTGGAAGAAGAAATGGAAAAGAGGCTTAAAGAAGGACCGGTGGGCTTTAAATTGAACATCCAAATAGGAGGGGAAAATGACCCGACTGACGATCCGACTACAGCTTGGTCGGAAGATAAACAGGTAATCACGATAGGGCATTTAATGATCTCCAAAAAATTGGAAGTGTGTAAAGATACTTTATTGTTTGATCCAACCAATATTCCTGAAGGAATCGAATGCTCGGAAGATCGGATCTTGCATTTTCGCCATAGTGCGTATGCCGTTTCATATGAACGTCGGATAAATAACCAATGAATCAAATCAAGTAAAACCCCCTATACCAAAGGGGTTCCTTAAATGTAGACAAACTCGATGAAAATCGAGTTTGTCTATTTTTATGGCTTGTACAATTTGGACATTGATTGGAACGTATGGCACTAGCTTTCCGCGGGCGGTCGGCCCTCGGCTTTCGCCTGCGGGGTCTCCCCTGGACGCGCTTTTCCCGCAGGAGTCTCGTACACCCGCTCCAATCAACTGTGTCTCACCTTTTAGATAGAACACTTTTGCCTAGAGTCATTTTTGTTTGAAAATAGAAGTATTAAACCTGAGGTGATGAGGATGCTTTCTAAACATGATTCTATTCAGCGAGATCAACTTGAAATGATTACTCTAGATCAACTGGTGCAAGTTCTTAAAATGGAGCCTGCCATTGACTTCTCTTTCATTTATGATTTGGAGGCATGTATTCAGAGGTAGAAGGCCCAAGTATTGGTCCAGTTATATTAGTTAAAGTGACTTTCATTCAATATAGCTTCGGAATTCGTTCAATACGTAAAACAATTGAAGATGTTGAAACAAATATGGCTTACCGCTAGTTAGGATATGGTTTCAGGTGCCTCCTACTCCACGTTCGGTATGAGATCAATCTGAATCCCGTTTTAAGTGAGTTTTACATTTTTCCGGATCTGAAAATAGTGTAGAGCATGAGTAAGAACATCAGGGTTGCAACGACAAAACCAATTTCGATAACCGGTATCTTCCAAAGGATCAAGGTTTCCCCGCCTATTGCAGAGCCGATAATGAGACCGACCATGATTATGCTGAATGCAAGCAGGATGATACTGAACGACAGCCGGTTCGAGATTTGATCAAGCTTATGTAAAAAAACTTGAAGTTCGGGAATGTTGATATCGAGCCGCAATTTCCCTTTTTTTATGATACCTGTCACTTCCCGGATATCCTTGGGCAGTTCGGCAATGGCTTCAGCAGACTCGATGAATTGATTCCAGGCGTTCTTCGCAATGTTTTTTGGGTTGTAGCGTTCTTTAAAAAGCCTTTCCCCAAAAGGTTCAGCTGCCTTCATGATGCTGAAATTGGGATCTAATCCTTCGACGATGGCCTCCATGGTAAGCAGAGCCTTGCCGAGCATCGTGAATTCGGGTGGGATTTGGACTTGGTGCCGATTGGCAACCGTGAACAGGTCATTGACTGCTCCGCCTAAGCTGATTTGGCTCAATGGGATATCATAATATTTATTTCGCAGTTCATCAATATCCCCCCTTAATGGGGCCATATCGATTTCATCCGTCAAGAGACCCATATCTGAAAGCGTCTTGATCAATCCATTGGTGCTTCCGCGTTTCAGATTGATGACAAGCGAGGCGAACTGATATTTCGTTTCTTCCTCCAGACGTCCCACCATTCCGAAATCCATGAGTGCGACGACATTCCCTGGCAATATGATGATATTGCCAGGGTGGGGATCACCGTGGTAAAAGCCATCGATCAATATTTGATGAAGCATGGAGTTCGCTAATCTTTCCGCGATTTGCCGGCGATCATAACCTTCCTCATCAAGCTGTTTATAATGATTGATCTTAATTCCCTGAATGAAATCCATTGTCAGGACCCTTTTTGTGGAAAACTCCCAATGGATCCTTGGTACCTTAAACCCTTGATCATCGATGAATTGCTTGGCTATTCTTTCCCCGTTTCGACCCTCGGAGTTATAATCAAGTTCTGCGCGGAGTGATTTAGCGAATTCATCAATCATTTTTCTGATTTGGTAGCGTCTTGCCCAAGATATGCGTGCTTCCATAAGCCTTGCCAAATCATCGAGAATTTCCAAATCCGTTTCCACAGTCGGCAGAATATCTGGCCGCTGCACTTTGATTGCGACGACTTCCATTGATGGAAGCCGAGCCGTATGGACCTGTCCAATCGAAGCGGTCGCCAGTGGGGTTTCATTAAATTCAAGGAACATGTTTTCCAAAGAATCACCCAATTCGGCTTCGACAATTTTACGGACCCTATCAAATGGAAAGGGGGTGACCTGGTCCTGTAGCTTTTCAAGCTCGCGGACGATTTCGTCAGGAACGAAATCACGCCTCGTACTTGCAATCTGACCAAGTTTAATGAATGTAGGTCCCAAGCTTTGTAATATCGTATGCAGCCGCTCTCCGATTGAGCGGAGGTTCAGGTTTTCATCGGGTTGGAGTTTCGATCCCGCTTTACTCTCGGATAATCCCAGGCGATAGATGAAGTAACCAAACCCATTTTTCAAGAAGGCATTAATGATTTCTTGGTAACGATGTGCGTGTTTCAGTCGCTTGCGAAACATTCAAGTACCTCCTGTCACGGTTGTAAGTTTTGGTTCTGTTTCTCCAAAATTACGATACGGCGCTCCAATTCCTCGACTTCTTCTTTAGTTGCCAAGTTTAGGCCATTGAGGGCTTGATTGACTTTGGCCTTGACGGAATCATCCAGCTGCTTTTGGGCTTGCTCCCCTTTTTCGACCCATTGCTTAATAAGGAGCTTGGAGTCTTCTTTGCTGATATCGCCTTTTTTGACAAGAGAGTCCACCGTTTTTTCAATTTGCTCTTTTGTAGCAGCGGCAGCACCTAATCCTAAAGAAAACACATTTTTTAATAAGTCCATTTTTACATTCCTCCAATATAAATTTTTACACTGTAAGAAAGATAATAGCGGATGCCTTTCACTCTGGTTCATTCTTGTTGTTACCATCTATCATACATCACTTTAGGGCAGCTACAAAAATATAAGGGTCCCTGCGATTATTGATGATAAAGAAAAGGATTTTTAGATAGCTCAAAGTTGTTTGAAGTGGAGCGGATTGGATATTATGATAGGGAAAAGCGGCTTGAAAGTGAGGTTGGAATAATGGATTTCAAAAATAAAACGGTGATTGTAACAGGTGCTTCGAATGGGATAGGGAGAGGCGTGGCAAAGGGATATGCAGAAAGCGGCGCTTCAGTCGTTCTCGCAGATTTGGACGAGCGGGAAGGACTTCTGTGTGTGGAACAGCTCAAAAGTAACGGTCATGAAGCCATTTTCGTTAAAACGGATGTACGCAAGGAAGCTGACATTCAACAATTGATGGATGTAACGCTAAAAACATACAAGACCATTCATATATTGATCAATAATGCAGGAAAGGCATTATTCAAATCGCTTTATGATCTGACGATAGAGGAATGGGACGATATGATGAATACGAATTTGCGCAGTGTTTTCCTTTGTTCCCGGGCCGCGGCAGAATCGATGCGGAAAAATGAAAGGGGAGGTGCGATCATCAATATAGCATCAACCAGAGCGATGATGTCTGAACCTGATTCGGAATCATATGCAGCAACCAAAGGAGGGATCAAAGCACTGACACATGCACTTGCCGCTTCTTTAGGCAAAGAGAAAATTACGGTCAATTCGATTTCTCCGGGGTGGATTGAAACGGGAGATTATGAATCGCTGAGGGATGAAGATCACCAGCAGCATTTTTCCAATCGGGTTGGCAAACCCGACGATATTGCAAGGGCCTGTCTTTATTTGACGGCAACGGAAAATAATTTCGTTACGGGTGAGGATCTTATCGTCGATGGAGGCATGACAAGAAAAATGATATACGAGGAGTAACTCATTTTTTTCGGCAGAGATATTGCAGTTCAGTCCCGAGCTCACGGTTGAGCAGCTGTTCCATTTCTTCAAGCTCTTTTATGCCGATAGGGGCATCGGCAGCTGTCCAGTGAACGGTATAAACAAAATAGTAATCTCTTATTTTTCGGAAAATAACAGGCGAATTCGGGAATGGATCAAAAATTGCCCTGATATTATAGCGTCTCATGTAGGACCACTTAACAAGCTGCATGTAGCTACCCATCCTTTTCAAAAAGATCAATGACTGCCAGGATGGCAGCCATTGGTCCGGTTCTTATTTATCGTTGAATAAATTGAATAAGCCTCTAGCTACGCTGCCTTCTTCGGATGATCCTCCATTTTGCGGGGCTGCAGCAAATACACGGCTGGCAAGCCGGCTGAATGGCAAAGATTGCACCCAGACTGTTCCGGGTCCTTTTAATGTTGCAAAGAATAAACCTTCGCCGCCGAACAAAGCGGTTTTCACGCCCTTTACAGTTTCAATATTATAATCTACCCCGCTAGTCATTGCTACTAAACATCCTGTATCGACACGTAAGATCTCTCCTGCAGCCAATTCCTTTTTATGGATCGTGCCGCCGGCATGAACGAAGGTCATTCCATCTCCTTCAAGTTTTTGCATGATGAACCCTTCACCGCCAAAGAAGCCTGCCCCTATCTTTCTTTGAAACTCAATTCCGACTGAAACGCCTTTTGCGGCCGCCAGGAACGCGTCTTTTTGACATATGATTTTCCCGCCCAGCTCGCTTAAATCCATCGGGATGATTTTACCTGGATATGGCGATGCGAATGAAACGTGTTTTTTATCTCGTCCTTCATTCGTAAAAGCCGTCATGAAAAGACTCTCACCAGTAAGTAGCCGTTTCCCGGCCCCGAATAGCTTACCCATCATTCCGCTGTCACCATTTGAAGACCCATCACCAAAGATGGTTTCCATCTTGATTTGATCTTCCATCATCATTAAGCTTCCAGCTTCGGCAATCACCGTTTCCTGAGGATCCAATTCCACTTCAACAAACTGCATGTCATCTCCATATAACTTAAAATCTATTTCATGATTATTCATTTTCCATTCCTCCTATCAATCTTATTTTCATTGTAAAAGATAAACTCTTAACCTGCCAATATTTTTCAGTTTTCTGCTGTAGTTTATATATTTTTTGTTTTCACGGGTATATCTAGTAAAATGAAGAAAGAAAAAACAGCATGACACTTAAGCTGAAATGAACCTTTTCTTAAGTGCAGGAGGAGACAGCCGTGGAGACTTACATACTATCATTGGACCAGGGAACGACAAGTTCCCGGGCCATTTTATTTAATAAAAGCGGGGAAGTTTTGCATATTGCCCAAAAGGAATTCACCCAATATTTTCCGAATCCAGGATGGGTGGAGCATAACGCCAATGAAATTTGGGGTTCCATCCTATCGGTAATCGCTTCCTGTCTATCGGAAATGAATGTAAGGCCTGAACAGATCGCTGGAATTGGCATAACGAATCAACGGGAGACGACTGTGGTATGGGATAAGGAAACAGGTCAGCCGATTCATCATGCCATCGTCTGGCAATCCCGGCAGACTAGCGAAATTTGTACGCAATTGAAGGGTGAAGGCCTCGATGACTTATTTTTGCAGAAAACCGGATTATTGATTGATGCATATTTTTCCGGAACGAAGGTGAAATGGATTCTCGACCATGTAGATGGGGCACGGGAAAAGGCTGAAAACGGAGACTTATTGTTTGGTACGATCGATACGTGGCTGATATGGAAACTTTCGGGTGGTAAATCACATGTAACCGATTATTCGAATGCCTCAAGGACGCTGATGTATAACATTCATGACCTGAAGTGGGACGAAGAGCTGCTGGAAATTTTGCAAGTTCCGCGGTCGATGCTTCCGGATGTTCGTTCTTCATCGGAGGTATACGGGAAAACAGCACCACACCATTTCTTTGGGCACGAAGTCCCGATTGCCGGAGCAGCGGGAGATCAACAGGCCGCATTGTTCGGCCAAGAATGCTTTGAAAAAGGAATGGCTAAGAATACGTATGGCACCGGATGCTTCATGCTGATGAACACAGGAGAAAAGGCAGTGAAATCAGAGCATGGCCTGTTGACCACGATTGCCTGGGGGCTGAATGGAAAAGTCGAATATGCCTTGGAAGGAAGTATTTTTGTCGCAGGTTCGGCCATACAATGGTTAAGGGATGGACTGAAACTCTTGCATGATCCGAAAGACAGTGAAAAGTATGCTTTGCGGGTCACTTCAGCCGATGGTGTCTATGTAGTTCCCGCATTTGTTGGATTAGGCACCCCTTATTGGGATAGTGATGTCAGGGGAGCTATATTCGGACTGACAAGGGGAACATCGAAGGAGCATTTCGTCCGGGCAACTTTGGAAGCATTGGCCTACCAGACAAAAGATGTCCTAAGCGCCATGGAAGACGATTCAGGGATTAACCTAAAGGCATTGAGGGTCGATGGCGGGGTTGTCAAAAACAACTTCTTGATGGAATTCCAAAGCGGCCTCCTGAATGTACCAGTCGAAAGACCCATTATTAGTGAAACGACAGCGTTAGGAGCGGCGTATTTGGCGGGGCTCGCTGTCGGATATTGGGAAAGTCAGGAAGAGATTTCAAAGCTATGGGCAGTCGAAAAGAAATTCGAACCCGAGATGGAAGAACAGGAACGGAAGGATTTATATAATGGCTGGAAAAAGGCAGTTCAGGCGGCAAGGGTTTTTAAATAGAGTAAGTAAGGGTATTAATAGGGGAGAGAAGAATACAGAACGTACAAACTTAAAAAAGGGGTGGTAATATGTTAGTTAAGGATTTCATGATAAGGGAAGTCTTTGTAGCCCGTCCTGATTTTACATTAAAGGAAATTCTGCGGATCTTGATCGATAATAAAGTGGGCGGGGTCCCCGTCGTGGATGAACATGATAAGCTATTGGGAATGGTGACGGACGGGGATATCCTTCGTTACTTGACACCTGCAGAGGAAGCCATCATGGGGTATTTCACCTACATTACGGTTCTCCCCGGTGAAGAATTGGATGAAAAGGTTACATCCAAAATGAATGATAAAGTCTCACAAATCATTAAAAATAAAAGGATTACAAAGCTATCTCCCGAAGATCCGCTAGATGAATTGATAAAGGTCCTTTCCAAGCATCATTTCAAGAAAATCCCCGTCGTGGACAAAAATGATAAAGTCGTCGGCATCATCAGCAGGGGAGATGCCCTTAGGGCCCTTTATAAGGAATTCGTTCAAAAGCTGGAATGAATGGGCATCATAAAAAGGCCTGCTCGTAATCGAGCAGGCCTTTTTTGTATTCATCATTGAGTGCTTTCTACTGCTTTATCTGCATCAGATTCACCTTTTGCTCTTTTTTCCTTCAATTTAAAGTAGGCGTCCATTACGTCCCGCCCGATCCGTTTGTTAATATCATCAGAGGGCTGGCCTTGATACACCCATGGCACGACGACAGAAAATGCCACTTCCGGATTATTGTGAGGTGCATAACCTACAAGCGTCAAATTGATAGTCGGGACTGGCGCGCTATATTGATTCCTCCGCGGTCCGTCATAAAAGGCCTCGGCAGTACCCGTTTTTGCTGCCGCACGGTAAGACTTCCCGCCGAAGTATTTATATGCCGTCCCGCCTGGCTCCTGGGCGACCTGCCTGAATCCTTCCTGGACACGCTGCAACCAAACGTCCTTCCCGCCTAAATCGTTTAACACTTTGGGACTCATCGTTTTAAAGACGCTGCCCAATTCATTGTGTTCGTTGGATGGATTCCTGATTTCCCTGACCATATGTGGCTCTAGCCTTTTTCCGCCATTTGCAATCGTCGAAACATACTGTGCCAATTGCATGGGGGTATATGTATCATACTGGCCAATCGATAAATCCAGCAACAATCCGTCTGTTGACATATCGACTCCTTTAAACCCTACGGATTCATTTGGCAGGTCGATGCCTGTGCGGACACCCAAGCCAAATTGGGCATAATGATTCCGCATGATGGAATAAGCTTCCCGGTTGATTCCTAACGGCCGGTTAGGGATATAATGACCGCCGGCAATTTTGATTGCCGTCATGAACATATAGACATTCGACGATTTCTTTAACGCGGAAACATCGGTTACATAACCCAAATCACTATAAGATCCTTTGGGTTTAGCCCCTGCTAAAAGGAGTTTTCTGTCAAAGAAAGCTGACCCTGGTGCGATGGCTCCTGTCTGAAAGCCTGTATAGACAGTGGCTCCTTTAACAGATGACCCCATCGTATAGGAGGTCGTAATGTTTCCAAGGGCGAAATCGTTCATTTCGGTCAATCCTGTCTTACTGTTGCGGCCGTATTGCCTGCCGGCCATCGTAAGAACCTCGCCTGTATTCGGGTCCATTAAAACGACGAAGGCACGATCCAATAAGTAGGTATTTCCCTTAGCCTTGGTTTTGCGCAATTCGTTCTCGATGATTTTTTCAACCTGCTGCTGCAGCTCCATATCAATTGTAAGGACCAAGTCCTTTCCGCTTTGCCCTTCAGTGAGGGTATTCGTTTTGATGACTTCCCCTTTGCTCAGCACATTTTCAATCCGCGTCTTTTGACCGCGGAGGACATCTTCATATTGCTTTTCAATATAACTTTTTCCGACCCGGTCATTTCTGGTATAGTCGCGTGCCAGGTAATAGTCGATATTTTCACTGGGAATGCCTTCTTCGGAAGAAGAGACCTTGCCAAGAACCGAGCGGAGGGTCTCGTCATACTTATAGGTCCTTTCCCAATCCGTCGTTACATCCACACCTGGCATTTCATCCAAATGTTCGCTGACCCTGGCGAATTCCTTAGTGGTGACATCTTTATTCTTCACGATCGACGGTGCGAGGGCATAGCCGCTATTGAATTCCCGGAAGATGGCAATCACTTCCAATTCATCCTTTGAGAATTCCTTTATATTCTCATCGGTTACCCGCTCCATTTGAAGTTTGTATAAATCTTTTTGCTCCAGTTTCTTTTCGATGACCTTCTTCTTCTCGGCCTTGGTGATCAAGGCTTCGGCCTCTTTTGGATGCTTTAAAATCCAAAAATCCTTTTTATCCGGCAGGGTTACCTTTTTGGTATCCTTTTCTATCAAGGTGGCAAGGACCTCTGCCGTCTTCACCATATCGGCCGTTTTCGTATTCGGGTATTTCGTATAGGTGATGGCATTACGCGGCTCATTATCAACGACCGGATTCAAGTTCCGGTCATACATCTTACCACGGGGAACGGGGGTATTGGCCACATCGTTTTCCGTTCGGTCGACTTCGCGGAGGTAATCATCCCCATACACGATTTGGACGATGCCAAGCCGGATTATTAAGCTTGAAAATAAAATGAATATTAAAAAGAACATGAAGTTCAGTCGGAAAGGAATTGGGGTTTTTTTCTTTTTTTCTTTGGCCATCATTAACATTCCTTTCTAGTAAAAGTAAAAAATAAGAAAATTCCTATCTCCAATGATATATAAAATTAACTTATTTTTCTATGCTTTATCCGTAAATTTATCTATATTTCCAAAAGAATGTTTTGAAGTTATATAATTCCTAGTAATCTTATAATTGGGAAAATTGATATAATAGATAAATAGAGGAAGAAGCGGTACAGCGGCAATCATTAGTAGGGATGCGTGGTTGGGGTGCTCATATAAAAAAGGGGAGCATAAATCAAGGTACTTGGAAAGAAGTCTTGTACATGAACGATTAATGACTATAACCCTAATTCACTACAGCGACTTAAGTACCATGATTTTATTTTGCTTCATATTTCCTAACGGGAGTTTGAGTCGTGACACTGATAATCCCTTTGAAATATCCGCATAGCTCATACCATTTTTCAGGGTAAATATAGTTGAAGCGTTCAATGGTTTCCAGGGAGTGAAGCACAAGGCAATCGATTTGCCCCGTTTTTTTACTTTGTAAATTGGATAGAAGCTCATGCGGGATGGTGTAATAAGGGTGGATTTGATACGGATTGAGTATGACCGGGGAAATATTATTCTCTTCCATATACCTGTCCGTCACGATCTTTTGGATTGCCAAGCTTTCATCCGTATGTAAATCCCCAATTTTGTAATTTGGATTCAATAGTACAATGCCTCTCATTTGATTCACCCATTCTTTTTGCTAACCATTCTTGCCAAATGGCGGATGGGATATTCAAGGTAAGAGGCATCATGCTAGAAAATGGCTTTCATTTCGTTAAGGGTTTTGAGCTGCTTGACATTTTCTAGCACCTCGTTGGTCAGGTCCTCCTTTTTAATGATCGGTAAACTTCGTAAATCTTCCATGAAGCTTTCATTCGTGAACCAATCAAAGGAATGGGGAGGAAAGAATAGTTGATCTTTCCATGCATCATGAAGAGTGGGGCTGTAGATTTTATCAACTTTTGACGTGGATCCATCAGAGGTATATATGCTTGCCCAGTAATCCTCCCTGGAACCCGTGTGGGAAATCTCTTTTGTAAAATGGCCAACACCGCGAAAAACCACCGGATGCTGAAAAAGAAGCCCATATAATAATTTCCCCGTTGCAATGCGCTGTTTCGGGTCGGCAAAGCGTTCGACGGTAAGTCCTGTCAAGGAATGAAGTCCTTTTTGCTTGTTTGCATAAGGAAAGATCACTTTCATGAAGCCTAAGTATTCCTGAAGCTGAAAATCAAGCCTGCGGAGGATTTCACCATGACGGGTGCGTTTTAATATCCTTTCCTGAAGCATTCTTTGTTCATTAATGATAAGGGCCGTTGTCAAAAGGGGTGAATGGGGCTCTTCGATGAAAGATTCCCAAATCGGGGCCATGAATCTTGAAATGCGGAATACTGGTAAATACCTTCTTAACGGAAGTTCTTTTTGTTTAGAATGTTCATATAAAAGAAGCTGGGGGAAGGCATCTGCAAATATGGCTGAATTGGCACGCTCAAGGAAAAGGAAAAATTTCTGCCGTTCCGCTCTGTCAAGGAGATGGGTCATGTTTGAACTTTTCAAGTCAGTCATATGGTATCCGCCATTCCTCGAAACCATATGTGCTAAAAAGGCCCAATGGATCTCTGGATTGCGATTGTAAAAGGCAAGATAGGCTTGTGTTCTTGTGATATTGTTCCGGTTCAAGGCAGCCGTTTCGGTTCGAATGCTTTTTATCAGGGCGGCTTCCTCGGGGAAAAAAGCTTTTGACTCATCAACAGGCTGAAAGAGCTCTTTTTGCAAACGGGATTTTAGCGTGTCATATCTTTCAGAATCGATGATCGGTTTGGTTTTGGCAGGGTGTTTACCCAACAGCTTTTGAAAATATTGGGAAATCATACATTTCACCACGAATGTTTTTCGATCATTATATGCAGGGCCGTCAAGAAAGGGGCGTTGCATTTGCAACGCCCCCAAGGTGATGTCATCTTTTTTTCTTCTTTTCCCGGTACAATAAAATATAATAAACTATCCAGAAAAGAAACACAGGAATGAAGGATAAAAATCTATATTGGACCGGTACGGCAAATAAGATGAAAATGGCTGATAATAAAAAGGGAACCGCCAGGAGTATATATTTTCTCCATTGCATATGCTGAACCTCCTTAGGTTGCGTCATTCTTATTAGAATAAAGGATTATCCATCAATAATCTAGAAAAGTCACAATTGACAAAAATATGCAAACGTAGTAATCTTTAAAAACAAGTTAAAAATTACCATTAATCAATGGAAAAGGAGGCGAACGTCATGACTAAATCAGTTAAGCACAGTGATGTCACAATTGAATATCATACGTCCGCCTGCCCTGAGACCTTGTCTTTCCAGACATAGGATTCCTCGTTTCCATTCATGATTTTAAAGCGCAGGTTGTGGAATTTTCGCGGCCTGCGCTTTTATATGTGTTATTACGCATCTAAAAAAGCTTCCGCTAATTGGCGGGGGCTTTTTGGCATTTTGGATCCAGGTGCATTAGCACCCTTTCCATATAAAGGATAGGAGGAACTATAAATGAGACAAAAAACATTGGAAATCTTATTGCAGCCAGGAGATCCAGAAAGCGGTTAGCGAGTGAAAGGTTGAACCAAAAGGGAGGGGAATTCATGTTTGCGATTTTTAAAAAGCTGTCCTGGTTCTTTAAAGAACAGTGGCAGCGTTACACCTTGGCGATTTTATTTCTATGTCTAGTGAATATCTTGGAGGTTATCCCGCCAAAACTTGTCGGGAATGCCATCGATGATATGAACAATGGCAGCATGACGCAGGAAGGGGTCATGAAATACGTTATTTATTTGCTCATGGTACTGATCGGCAGTTACCTATTTGGTTACTTATGGAGTTATCTGTTATTCGGCGGCGGAAACTTGGTCGAACGGAAACTAAGGTCAGGATTTATGGGACATTTGCTGAAAATGACGCCGAGTTTTTATGAAAAAAACCGTACAGGAGATTTAATGGCAAGGGCAACCAATGATTTAAAGGCCATATCCCTCACAGCTGGTTTCGGGATATTGACCCTCGTTGACGCGGTGCTGTTCACCATCACGGTAGTGGTCATGATGGGAGCCACGATCAGCTGGCAGTTAACGATTGCGGCGGTGCTGCCGCTTCCGATCATGGCAGTGCTGATGCAAATTTACGTGAAGAAAATTTACAAACGTTTTACGGATGCACAAGCAGCCTTTGGCACTTTAAATGACAAGGTCCTGGAATCCATTTCCGGTGTCCGTGTTATCCGGGCCTATGTCCAGGAACGGGAAGATGAAAAGCGATTTGAGGAAATGACCGAGGATGTATATCGCAAAAACCTAGCCGTGGCAAGGATCGACGCCCTCTTTGATCCGACGATCAGCATTATCATTGGCATCAGTTATTTAATCGGGTTGGGCTATGGGGCTTATCTTGTGTTTCAACAGGCCATAACGCTTGGCGGACTTGTTTCGTTCAATGTGTACCTAGGCATGTTAATCTGGCCGATGATCGCAGTGGGTGAACTGATCAATGTCATGCAAAGGGGAAATGCTTCGCTAGACCGTGTTCAGGATACCCTTTCGTATGAAGCGGATGTGAAGAATTCAATGGGGCTGGAGAGTATTACGAACCCGGGGAATATCCAATTCAATTCAGTGCATTTTACATACCCCTCCTCAACGGTTGTGAATCTATCCGATATTTCCGTTCAGCTTGACCGCGGTCAAACATTGGGGATAGTGGGGAAAACAGGTAGTGGAAAAACGACATTCGTGAAGCAATTGCTGCGGGAATATCCTTTAGGAACAGGTGAAATCGCTTTTGCAGGCAAGCCGCTGGAGCAACTGCACCTTGAAGATATCCGTGAATGGATCGGGTATGTTCCACAGGACCATTTTTTATTCTCGAAGACTGTTAGGGAAAATATCTTATTCGGTAAAATGGATGCAACGGAAGATGAACTGGCTGAAGCCATCCGGCTTGCGGATTTTGAGAAGGACTTAATGATGCTGCCAAACCGTCTAGAGACACTTGTCGGTGAGAAGGGTGTCGCTCTGTCCGGTGGGCAAAAGCAGAGGATCTCGATTGCCAGGGCATTGATCAAAAATCCGGAAATCCTTATATTGGATGATTCCTTATCCGCTGTCGATGCAAAAACGGAAACGACGATCATCGAAAATATCCAAAATGAACGGGCAGGGAAAACGACCATCATCACAACCCACCGCTTATCAGCCGTTCAGCACGCGGACAGGATTATCGTATTGGACAGCGGAAAGATCATCGAAGAGGGGGCTCATGCGGATTTACTGCTGAATGATGGCTGGTATAGCGAGCAATATGAACGACAGCAGGTTGACGAAGGAACGGAGGTGAAGGCATGAAGGTCGTAAAGAAACTTTTTAATTATGCTGCCCTTTATAAAAAATTGATCATTGGCGCCCTGATCATGCTTGCTCTTTCGGTAGCGGCCGATTTAACGGGTCCTTTCGTTGCCAAGAAAATCATCGATTCACATATACTTGGCATCGAATCTTCCTGGTATGAAGCAGGTAAAGGAAAAGATGCAGTTAAGTATGATGGAAATTGGTATAAACGGGCTGATTACTTTGCAAAAGGTGAGAAGAAAGGCAGGGAAGTCCATGTTCTGCAGGTTGGCAATCAATTTGTCTTCGTAGATGAAGCTGTCCCTATCGATGGGCGCAGAACCTTGGAGAACCAATCATTGATCATCAAGAAAGACGGGAAAGAGCAACGTGCGCAAGCAGTGAAATTGACGAGTCAGGAAGTGATGGGATTTTATCAACCGGAAATCCCGCGGATCATTAAGCTTGTGGCTTTTTATTTCAGCCTTGTCATCCTTTCCTCCATTTTTCAATATGGCCAGAGTTTTTATTTACAGAAAGCGGCGAACCGAATCATACAGAAGATGCGAAATGATATATTTAGGCATATTTCCCGTTTGCCGATACGTTATTTCGATAATATGCCAGCGGGTAAAGTTGTAGCCAGGGTCACTAATGATACGGAAGCTATCCGGGAATTATATGTAACCGTGCTCGCCAACTTCTTCTCGAGTACCATTAATATTTTCGGCGTTCTAATTGCTTTGTTTATTCTGGATCCACGAGTCGGTACCATTGGCCTTCTACTTATTCCGATCATCGTTATCTGGACGATGGTATACCGTAAATTCGCCTCGAAATATAATCACATCATTCGGGAACGGGTCAGCGATATTAATGGAATGATCAATGAATCCATTTCTGGTATGAGCATCATTCAGGCATTTGGACGTGAAAAGGAGACGAAGCAATCTTTTGAAAATCTGAACCGGGAGCATTTTTCCTATCAAAATAAAATGCTCCATTTGAACTCGTTGACGGGTGGAAACTTGATTGGCGTCATTAAGGTTTTGGCGCTGATGGCCTTCGTCTGGTATTTCGGCGGTATTTCCCTTACAGCGGGTTCGGCCATTTCCTTAGGGATGATGTATGCAATTGTTGATTTGATCAGCCGCCTGCTACATCCGCTTCACGGAATCGTCAATCAGTTCGCTAATCTTGAACAGGCGCTTGTTGCAGGGGAGAGGACGTTCAGCTTATTGGATGAGAAGGGATTGGCAGTCAGCGATGAAAACATATCCAGATACAAAGGAAACGTACAATTCGAAAATGTTTCTTTTGGTTATAAGGATAAAGAATATGTGTTAAGGGACATTTCCTTCTCCGCTAAACAGGGGGAAACGGTCGCTTTAGTTGGCCACACCGGTTCAGGAAAAAGCTCCATAATGAATTTATTGTTCCGCTTTTATGACAGCAGTGAAGGACAGATCAAAATCGATGGCAGAAATATATTGGATATCCCCCATCAGACGCTTAGGGAGCATATGGGGATCGTCCTTCAGGACCCCTATTTATTTACTGGTACCATCGCCTCCAATATCAGTCTCAATCATAAAGGCATCACAAGGGAAATGGTTGAAAAAGCATTAAGAGATGTCGGGGGGGACAAAGTGCTGAAGCATCTTCCTTTAGGGCTTGACGAACCCGTGATCGAAAAAGGCGGAACGCTGTCTTCCGGACAGCGTCAGCTAATCTCTTTTGCCCGTGCCCTTGCATTCAATCCGGCCATATTGATCTTGGATGAAGCGACAGCAAGCATCGACACCGAAACCGAGGCAATTATCCAGGAGGGAATGGAAGTGCTGAAAAAAGGGAGAACGACCTTCATCATTGCACATAGGCTTTCCACGATAAAAAATGCCGACCAAATTCTTGTACTGGAAAAAGGGCGGATTGCTGAGCAAGGTACACATGAGGAATTAATGGAACTGAAAGGGAAGTACTATCAAATGTATGAACTGCAGGCAGGTCCGCATAAAGGCATGGCTGGCTGAACACAATTGAATAAGGGTGGATCATCTAGATTAAACTATAATGAAGGTACCGACTTTTGGTACCTTCAAGCATAATGATTGATAATAGTAATCATTACGTTTAAGATATACCTATACTGACGATGAGGTGATAATAGTGAAACAAGAAATTCATCCCGATTATCAACAAGTGGTATTCATGGATACCAACAGTGGGTATAAATTTTTGACAGGCTCCACTAAGACGTCCAATGAAACGATCGTTTGGGAAGACGGCCAAACATATCCCTTATTAAAAGTGGAAATCAGCTCGGATACGCACCCTTATTATACAGGAAAGCAGAAGTTTGCTGAAAAAGGCGGACGGGTGGATCGCTTCCTGGATAAATATAATATGAAGAAATGAGAGTCAGGCCATCGGGAAATCGATGGTTTTCTTTTATTGATGGAATAAAAAAGGTGCCCATAAAATATGAGGCACCCACTACTTTAAAATCATTTTGCAGCAATTGCTTCCCCTTTGGCAATATTGACGAGGGCAGCTTCGAAGTCCTTGATTAAATCGTCCGGATTTTCCAGTCCGACAGAGAGGCGGAGCAAGCTATTCGTGATGCCTCGCTTTTCCCTTTCATCAGCAGGCATGGCCGCATGGGACATTTTGGCCGGGTAGGATAATATGGATTCTACCGCTCCCAGACTTACGGCAAAAACAGGGAGCTCGACAGTGTTCACGAAGGAACGGAAGATTTCCTCACTTTCCAATTCAAATGAAAGGACCGCCCCCGCTCCGAGTGACTGGCCTTTCTGGATGGCGTGCTGTGGATGATCGGCTAGGCCGGGATAATACACTTTTTTCACCAAGGGCTGCTCATTTAAGTAGGCTGCAATCTTTTCTGCCCCTTTTTGTGAATGTTCCATTCTAACTGACAAGGTTTTCAAGCCTCTCATTACGAGCCAGGCATCCTGGACACCAAGGACCGCTCCAAAGGAGTTTTGAAGCGAACCGAGTCTTGCCGCCAATTCCGGATCTTTCACGACCGCAAGCCCAGCTACCACATCACTATGTCCGGATAAAAACTTCGTCGCGCTATGAAGGACAACATCAGCGCCCAGATTCAGCGGTTTTTGCAATGCGGGCGTCAAGAATGTATTATCAACAAAACTTAAGGCACCGGCTTTTTTTGCGATATCACATACAGCTTGAATATCGGTCACTTTAAGTAACGGATTTGAAGGCGTTTCAATGTATATGGCCCTGGTATTTGGCTGAACCGCCGCTTTGACACTTTCAAGGTCCGTCATGTCAACGAAGGTATGCTCAATATTGAAACGGTTCAATACGCTTGTGACCATCCTGAACGTTCCGCCATACACATCTTCAGAAATGACGATATGGTCTCCGGCAGACAATAGGAGGAAGGCTGTTGAAATGGCAGCCATACCTGATGAAAAGGCAAAGCCGTGAGTGCCTTCCTCTAGATCGGCAATGATATCTTCAAGTGCCTCGCGAGTTGGGTTCCCGCTTCTGCTGTAGTCATATTTGCCGAATTGATCGATATCGGATTGATGGAAAGTCGATGCATGCTGAATGGGGACGCTCACACCGCCCGTTACTGGATCGAATTTATATTTATTATGAAGTAATTTCGTTTCAAAGCTAAAATCATGATCTGTCATCGTAGTGCCTCCCTTTTTACATGTGCGAATGCTTGCTGCAAGTCACCAATCAAATCGTCGCTATCCTCGATGCCAACGGAGAAGCGGAGCAATCGATTACAAACCCCGTTTGCCGTTCTGACTTCAAGCGGTATATCGGCATGTGTTTGTGTGGCAGGATAGGTGATGAAGCTTTCGACCCCTCCAAGGCTTTCTGCAAAGGAAATTAATGAGAGCGATTGTAAAAATGGGTTGACCGCCGCTTCATCAATGATGCGGAAAGAAATCATGCCGCCTCGGCCTGGATACAATACGTCCGTAACACAATCATGCTCCGATAAGTAATCTACAAGTATCTTGGCATTCTTTTCATGACGCTCCATCCGCAATGCCAGGGTTTTCATTCCGCGCATCAACAGCCAAGAATCAAATGGGCTCAAGACAGCTCCAGTGCCATTATGATGGAAGGCAAGTGCATCACATAATTCAGCGCCGCTAGCAACGATCAGTCCGGCGAGCACATCATTATGACCACCGAGATACTTGGTTGCACTGTGGATCACAATATCCGCTCCAAGCAAGATGGGTTGTTGAATAAGAGGCGTGTAAAAAGTGTTATCAACGATTAGCAATAAATTATATCGTTTAGCCAATGCGGCAACGGCGCTAATATCCGTTTGCTGCATAAGAGGGTTAGTGGGAGTTTCGATGAAGATGGCTTTCGTGTGAGGAGTGATGGATTTTTCGATATCCTCCAAACAACAAGTGTTTACATAGTCACACTGCAATCCCCATTTTTTAAAACCTTGTTCTAACAGCCGATATGTACCGCCATAAAGATCTTCACTGACAATCCACGCATCCCCGGATTTAAAAAGGGCGAGTATAGTGGAGATGGCGGCCATTCCTGAACTGCAGGCATAGCCTTGGTCTCCTTTTTCCAGATCGGCGATGGATCGCTCCAATAGCTGGCGGGTAGGGTTACCTGTCCTTGTGTAGTCGAATCCCGTCGATTGACCGATTCCTTCGTGGCGAAAAGCTGTTGAAAAGTATACCGGCGGATTGACTGTTCCTGTCGCCGTTTCACTGCGATTTCCTAATTGAGCAAGATATGTTTCAGGTTTATACATGGTTTTCACTGCTCCTTTGAGTTAAATAAAATAAAAAAAAGTCTTCTTTAAGAAGAAGACTTTGATTAAATAGTGACGAGTCATTCTTCTTATCTTCCAAGTTCATAAACTTGTGGAATTAGCACCTTTTCATTGGTTTGAAACAAATGAAGGTTGCTGAGGTGTCATCGGGCCATTCCCTCTACCTCTCTCGATAAGAGTTTAGATTATTCAATTTCTTTTGAATTTACTATATATACAAAATACTGTCAAGGACATTTTGGGAGTGATGATGTGTTGGTGTTCATGGCCAGGTCAATTGAAGCCTAGCGGTGCCTACACTTTATGTGTCAAAAAAGAATATCCAAATTTTCATCTAAATATGAATGGCCTAGGATTTTTCAGAAATATGGAAAGGGTCAGCGGGATATTTTTGCTTTAAAATAATAAAGTTTGTACAATGTATGGAGAGAAAGAATAATCCGACATTATTCATTTCATATGCAAAAATTCTTCAATGAATAGTGCAAACTTAGGAGGAGAACACATGGAATACAGAATCGAACGAGATACGATGGGTGAAGTGAAAGTTCCTGCCGATAAATATTGGGGAGCACAAACTGAGAGAAGCCGTAACAATTTCAAAATCGGTAACGAAAAAATGCCGATTGAATTGGTTCGTGCATTTGCATATGTTAAACAAGCTGCTGCAAAGGTGAACTATGATCTTGGTGATCTTTCCGAAGTTAAAAAGAACGCCATCGTCAAGATTTGCGGCGAAATCCTTGAAGGTACGCTTGATGAACATTTCCCGCTTGTAGTTTGGCAAACGGGAAGCGGTACGCAAAGTAATATGAATGTGAATGAAGTGGTCGCTAACAAAGGGAATGAATGGTTAAAAGAAAATGGTGAATCGGAAATCCTTCACCCGAATGATGATGTTAACAAGGCACAAAGCTCAAATGATACTTTCCCGACTGCCATGCATATTGCAGCCTTTATGGAAGTGGCTGAAAAATTGGTTCCTGCCATCAAAGCACTTCGTGATACATTCGATACAAAAGAAAAAGAATTTTGGGATGTCGTGAAAATCGGCCGGACACATCTTCAAGATGCTACACCCTTAACATTAGGACAAGAAATTTCCGGTTGGAAAGCGATGCTCGATAAAGATTTGGCGATGATTGAGGAAAGCAGCCAAAAACTATTGAACCTTGCTCTAGGCGGAACGGCTGTAGGAACCGGAATCAATACAAAGAAAGAATTCCCGGGACTTTCTGCCAAACAAATTGCAGCGGATACAGGATATCCTTTTGTCACATCTGATAATAAGTTCCATGCATTGACTAGCCATAACGAAATCGTCTACGCACACGGTGCTTTGAAAGCATTGGCGGCGGATTTAATGAAAATTGCGAACGATGTCAGATGGCTTGCAAGTGGACCGAGAAGCGGAATCGGAGAAATTGCCATTCCGGAAAACGAGCCGGGCAGCTCCATCATGCCAGGTAAAGTCAATCCGACCCAAAGTGAAGCGCTTACCATGATTGCGACACAAATCGTGGGTAACGATGCTACAATTGGCTTTGCAGCAAGCCAAGGTAACTTTGAATTGAATGTGTTCAAACCAGTCATCATCTATAACTTCCTGCAAACGGTCAAATTATTGACGGAAGGCATTCATTCCTTCAACGATAATTGTGCGGTTGGCATCACTGCAAATGAAGATAAGATCAAAGAAAATGTAGAGCGTTCCCTTATGCTGGTAACAGCATTGAACCCGCATATCGGTTATGAAAAAGCAGCCAAGATCGCCAAAACTGCCTTCAAGGACAACTCGACGTTAAAAGAAGCGGCGTTGAAACTGGAGTTCCTGACGGAAGATGAATTCAAAGCATGGGTCGATCCTGCTAACATGGTTAATAAATAATTGGATGGAAGTACCCTCCCTCTACCATTAGGGAGGGTGTTTCCATGTGTTAAAATACTGGAATCGACAAATACTGAAATCATAAGTATCTGGAACAGGAGGAAAAACAATGTCTATATGCCCGCTTTGCAACGGTCTAAGAAAAATTCATGTAGATTGCCCGGAATGCGGCAGTGAACTTGAGGATAAAGGGAAATTCATGGATTATGCTGATGATTACAGTGCTTATATGGATATCGACATCCTTAAAGAAAACGACGGATACCCTCAATCCCTACAAAAAGGGCAATGCCCCCATCTCATGAAATGCCCTGAATGCGGACATGATGAAGTGGTATTGGTCCAGGAATGAATCGCCCTTTATTTTAACGTAAAAAGACCCATAATGAATGGGTCTTTTCATGTTTAATTGGCAGATAACTTCATGCTTTCCTGCATCTGTTCATCTTCTTCAACTAAAATGCGATGTTCGGTCCCTTTATCAAAAAAGTGCGCTTTATTCATGTCGAGGGCAAGTTCGATCTTTTCGCCTGCCTGGATAATGTTATTGGCATCGACCCTTGCAACGAAGTCCTGCCCCTCTAAAGTGGAGTAGAGCATGATCTCCGCGCCCATGAGTTCGGCTACATCAATTTGGGTCGTGAATGTAGTGTTAGGGGACTCCGTGAAATAAGCTCCTTCATTATGGAAATCTTCCGGACGGATGCCAAGGATTACTTCTTTTCCGACATATCCTTGATCACGTAGCATTTTCATCTTAAATTCAGGTATTTCAAGCGTTTGTTCGCCTATTTTGATTGTGCCTTCTTTTAATGTTCCGGAAAAGAAGTTCATGGCAGGCGATCCGATAAAGCCGCCGACAAACACGTTTATTGGTTTCTCATAAACATCCTTTGGAGCACCGACCTGTTGGATGATACCATCTTTCATTACAACAAGACGTGTCGCCATGGTCATTGCCTCTGTTTGGTCATGTGTGACATATATCGTTGTGGTGTCGAGCCGTTTATGCAGTTTAGCTATTTCCGCGCGCATTTGAACCCGCAGTTTTGCGTCGAGATTGGATAATGGCTCATCCATCAAGAAAACTTTTGCGTCCCTTACAATTGCACGGCCAAGTGCAACACGCTGGCGCTGACCACCTGAAAGCGCTTTAGGTTTCCTGTTTAGCAGCTCTTCAAGTCCGAGAATCCTTGCCGCTTCATTTACTCTTTGCTTGATTTCATCTTTTGGCGTTTTCCTGAGCTTTAATCCGAATGCCATATTGTCAAATACAGACATATGAGGATATAAGGCATAGTTCTGGAAAACCATCGCAATATCGCGATCTTTAGAGGGGACATCATTGACTCGCTTGCCGTCTATGTATAAATCCCCTTGGGAAATGTCTTCCAGTCCGGCAATCATCCTTAATGTCGTTGATTTACCGCAACCTGAAGGTCCCACAAAAACGATGAATTCCTTATCGGCAACACGAAGGTTGAAGTCTTTAACGGCCGTCACCTTTTTATCATAAATCTTGAATATATGATCTAACACTAACTCTGCCATGAAAAATCCCCCTTTTAAACTCTTAGATTACTTGTACCAATTAGCTATAGTCTAAGCTATAGGTTTTGAAAAAAGTATGGGCATATTGCACAAAAAAGTGCTTACATTGGAAATTAATCATTCAGTAAAAGTATCAAGTATGCAGTAAGGGCATGACGGAAGTTTCTAATATCGAGACCAGTTTTTTCAGAGAATTTATCGATTCGGTATTGTAAGCTGTTCCGATGTATATAAAGCTGTTTGGCGGCAAATGTGGCATTGGAGTTACATTCGATATACGTTTTAACCGTTTTGATAAGCTCAGTATCCTGCTTGGTCTTGCCAAGAATTTCATTGATAAACCAATTTGCATTCTTAAAGGATGGATCATTTATTAATGAGTATGGGATGATGTCTGCCAAATCAGTCACTTTTATATCCGGCAGATGCACCTGTGCCATTTCAAAACACTTTTTCTCCTGAGTCCAGTGATGGCGAAGGTCTTGATCTACAGGGTGAAAGCGCCCGGTGAACATACGGGTCTTTACATAAAAGTCACTTTCAAGTGTGGAAGTAATGGCGATCAGTTCTTTATTTGATAATAGTTCATCCTTGTCCGGTTCAATTAAGACGCCTGCCGTTTCATTTTCCCAAATAATAGCTGCGTCAGATGGAACGAAAGCGAGGAAGGCCCCTTCAAAATCGGAGTTGGAAAAATCAGCATGAGTCAACTTGAAATGAAGGAATCGAACATTCTCCCAGCTCGTTAAAGGCAATGGTGCATTCGGTTCGGATAAAAAATTTTTCCATGATGAGCCTGGATGTGCATTGAGGTTATTTGGGTTTATGGAAGGAACAAAAAGCAGTTCCAATAAACGGATTTCTTCTGCTGTGATTTCTGAACGGGGAATACCAAGTATACTTCTGAAGTCTTCGAACCAAACATAATTAGAAATATCATCAGTATCCTTTTTATTGGTAAGAGCGTTCGGGAATTTTTGTTTAAGATTTTCAAGCATCGGTTCCACCTTCTTTCTCCCTTTCCATATCATTATAGCGAAAAAGAATAAAGTTCAAAAGATTAGGATATCTTTAGTTTTTCCGAGAAGGGAAAACCAAAGAAAAGTTGCAAGTATTATTAATTTCAGGAAAGGGTATTGCGTATGCTTTATGGAATATCGTTAAAGAGGAGGAGATCTTATGAACATTTTAATATTGGGTGGTAAACGGTTTTTAGGCCGATATTTAGCAAAAGCTGCAATAGAGAAGGGGCATGATGTCACACTTTTTAATAGTGGAAATGACCCTTATGTTTTTCCCGAAATAGAACAGTTAAAAGGGGACCGCGACGGGGATCTTGAAATGCTGAAAGGAAGACAGTGGGATGCAGTAATTGATACATCAGGCTTTATCCCTAGAACTGTATCGAAATCCTGCAGGTTGCTTAATCAAGTTAAACATTATACATATATTTCAAGCATCTCGGTTTATAGTGATCCAACCGAACCAGGTATTGATGAAAATGGAGAGGTTCATGCACTAAATGAAGATAAAGCAGAAGAAATAACCCGCGGAACGGCTGGGCCGATATACGGTGAATATTATGGACCGTTAAAATCATTAAGCGAAAAAGCAGCTGAAAAAGAACTGCCGGGGAAAGTCTTGTCAATTCGTGCCGGGCAAATAGTAGGTCCATATGATTACACTGACCGATTGCCGTACTGGCTTAAAAGAATAGCGGAAGGGGGAGAAGTTTTAGCGCCTGGACGCCCTGGACGTCCAATCCAAATTATCGATGCAAGGGACTTGGCTCATTGGATCATCCAAATGATGGAAAAGGGCATGGCAGGTACGTATAATGCCGTTGGACCAGACTACACACTGACTATGGGGCAAATACTTGAAGGCTGCAAAAAGGTAACAAGAAGTGATGCTGCCCTTACATGGGTATCTGAAAAATTTTTAAAAGACAATAAAGTAGAGCCGTGGGGAGAAATGCCTTTATGGATACCGGAAGAATTCCCTTTACCAGGAGGTAAGGAACCTTTGAATGGGTTTTTGGCTGTCGACAACGATCAAGCCATCAATAATGGACTAACATTCCGTCCCCTATCAGAAACTCTCGAAGATATATGGAATTGGGAAAAGGGCCGTCCGGAATCTGCCGATAGAAAAGCAGGCATGCACAGACAACATGAAAGTGATCTTCTTGGATTATGGAAACAGACAGTAAGGTAATACCTTCTTTTATTATACTGAAGTATTATCGGCACATTATGTATGCTTGGTGAAAAGGATGATTTTAAACAAACAAAGAGGAATCAAAAAAAAGCGATGGGGTAAAAACCCCATTGCTTTTTTAGTCCGTGGATTGGTTTGCATGGTTTGTGAGGATTTCAAGGTTTTCCATGGCGGCTGCCACTTTTTCCTTGTTGATATCAGGGAAGAGAAGATGGATGTCTTCACCTTCTTTGACAGAGTGGGCTGCAATTTGTTGAAGTTCGGCCTTATGTTCAACAGTCAGGCCAATATCAAGCCATGTCATCGGCAATTTAAGCACCTGGTAGATGGGCAGCAATTGTTTGATTTCCGAGAATTTCCCTTCTAGCACAAGCTGGACTAAAATGCCATATGCAACTTTTTCCCCGTGAAGTAAATGATGCGCTTGCGTGATGGAAGTCATGCCATTATGAATGGAGTGGGCACCGGCAACGCGCAAGTACTGGCCGCCAAACCCGCCAACAAGACCACTGGTGATGATGTTCGTTTCAATTACACGCTGCAGCGCATCTGTCCATTTCCCTTTTTCCAAATCAGCTAAGGCTTCCTCGCCATATGTCAATAAAACTTCCTGGCATTGCCTTGCGGCCAGATGGGCCAATTCAATACAAACGGACTTGGTGGCAAGCTTTTCGGCCAGTGCATTGCCCTCGTACCATTTCGCCAATGTATCGCCGATTCCAGCACGTAAATAGTTAATCGGCGAATTAAGAAGAATTCCTGGTTCGATCAATAACATCCAAGTGCTTTTTTCATGAATATCATAACGGACATATGAACCATTATCATCATAAATGACACTCAACGGTGTCCAGGCAGCGCAGGTGGAAGCCAAGGTTGGAATGAGGATGATTTCCTTTTGAAGCGAGTTTCCGGCCGATTTGGCGAGGTCGAGCAACTTACCGCCGCCAATGCCAATTAATGCATCTGCACCATGTTCAAGAGCAGCCTTCTTGACGCGTTCAATTTCCGGGTCACTGCATTCCCCGCCGTATGTTAAAAAGATCGTCTCAATATGTTCTAAGGAAGGAAAAAAGGGTTCAGTAACTTCCCAAGATTTTCGTCCATGAATAACGAGCACTTTACGAATGTTCCCTTTCCTCAGTTTCACTTCCAGGTTTTCAAGGACATTTGCTTTACAGGCGTAATAAGCGGGGCCGCTGCGGACCTCCAGTAAGGTATTCATATTTGCTCTCCTTAATGAAAGGCCTGTTCCCGGTAAAGGGGAAGCAGGCCTTGATTATTTGATCAATCCATCCAGTCTGGTTTTCCGAATCCGGCAAATTTGTCATCGATCACTTTTTCAAACTGGTCGGATTCCACTACTGATTTAATATCCTTGGCAAATTGAGCGTCTACATCTTTTGTATTCACTGCAACAACGTTTCGATACATATCCGGCATTTTTTCCAAAACTAGGGCATCCTTGAGGTCCATTTTCGCTGCAAGAGCAAAGTTGCCAGGGACCGCCGATAGGTCAACGCTGTCTGTTGCGCGGGGTAACTGAGCGGATTCCAATGGTTTTAGCTGGATGTTTTTTGGATTTTTCGTTACATCCTTTTCAGATACTTTTAAAGGGTCGACATTTGGATCGACTTCAATCAACCCTTCATCCACCAGCACTTTAAGTGCACGTGCCAGGTTAACCGGATCATTGGGCACTGCAAGGGATGTACCGTCTTCCACTTCTTTCAATGAATTATACTTATTAGAATATATGCCCATTGGCGCTGTTGGAACTATGATAAGGTCGGAAAGCTTTAAATCATTTTCTTTAGCGAAGTTATCCATGTACACTTTATGCTGGAAAAGGTTGGCGTCGATCGAGTTGTTGCCAAGCGACTTATTCGGCTGGATATAGTCGGTGAATTCGACGATTTCTATTTTGTATCCGAGATCTTCCAGACCTGGTTTGATGGCCTCCTTAACCATATCGGCGTACGGCCCGGTAGTCGCCCCGATCTTCAATTCTTTTTTGTCTTCAGTATTTGGGGATGCATCATCGCTCCCGCATGCTGCCAAGCCGAGTGCAAGTGCACAGACTGATAATAACGAAGCTATTTTCTTCATTTGAAATTCCTCCTGAGTAATGAAATGTATTGAGTCATTTAAAAAAATGATTGATCCTATCGCTTGTTAACTATGTATGAAACTTTGTCACCAACCATTTGAATGAGTTGCACAAGGCAGATAAGAACGACGATCGTCGTGATCATGACTGTGTTGTCATATCGGTAATATCCGTACCGGATTGCCAGGTCGCCAATTCCGCCACCGCCGATTGTCCCAGCCATTGCTGAGTAACCGATTAGCGAAATGGTCGTTAATGTCAGTCCTTGAATGATTCCCGGTTTTGCCTCTGGAAGAAGTACATCCTTAATGATCATCCATGGAGTGGCACCTACGGCAATTGCTGCTTCAATCACTCCTCTGTCTATTTCACGTAATGCCGTTTCAACAATCCTTGCAAAAAAAGGGATTGCGGATACGGACAGGGAAACAGAAGCTGCTCTTGGCCCTATCGTCGATCCCGTAAGTAGGTCCGTTAAAGGAAGGAGGGCGACCAAGAGAATGATGAACGGGATTGAACGAACAATATTGACTGCGAAACCGAGAGATCGATTCACGATGCCATTTTCAAAAAATAAATTCCTGGTTGTTGTAAATAGCAATACTCCAAGCGGTAAACCGATCAGCAGGGCTACTGCAAGAGAAACGCCGACCATATAAATCGTTTCAAGAAAGGCTTTATTAAGATCAGGTAAAATATTGACGATGGGATTAAGCAGTGACATGTTTTAACACCTCCACAGAACTGGAACGATTTTTTATATATTCCAATGCCGAATGAATTTGGACGGCATCGCCAATTAACTCGATGATTAAAATGCCTAAAGGAACATCCTGGATATACTCAATTTTACCGTGTAAAATATTCCCCTTTACTGCATGGGATTGGAGAGTATCCGAAAGAATCGACTCACCGGCGGTTTGCCCTTCGAATTGGATCTTAATAATCGTCCCTTCACTTTCATCAATCAAGTGCGAAGGGAGTTCGAAATCCAGTACACTGCTAATGAATTGCTTCGTTAATTCCTGTTTGGGCTGTGAAAATATTTCATAAACGGGTCCTTCTTCAATTACCCGGCCATCCTGCATCACGGCGACTCGGTGGCATAGTTCTTTGACCACTTCCATTTCATGTGTAATCAACACGATGGTGATACCAAGCTCACTGCTTATCTTTTTCAATAACTGTAAAATCGCTTTTGTAGTTGTTGGATCAAGGGCTGAAGTCGCTTCATCACATAATAGTACAGTGGGTTCATTTGCTAACGCGCGAGCTATGCCGACCCGTTGCTTCTGTCCACCGCTAAGCTGTGCAGGATAGACATCTTTCTTATCGCTGAGCCCTACGATTTCCAACAATTCCAATACACGTAACTTAGTCGCGTCCTTCGATCGATGCGCTGCCCTTAAGGCGAAAGCGACATTTTCATAAACGGTTTTTGAACTGACCAGGGAAAAGTGCTGGAATATCATTCCGATTTTTTGGCGTTGTTTACGAAGCTCTTTGCTAGATAAAGAGGTTAAATCAATGCCGTCGATAATGATATTTCCACCTGTCGGACGTTCAAGCAAATTCAAGCAGCGGAGTAATGAGCTTTTTCCAGCTCCGCTGTAGCCGACAATGCCATATATTTCACCAGTTTGAATGGTCAAAGATACGTTATCCACTCCGATAACTCGGTTTTTCTTCGAGACGTATTCCTTTCGGATTGAACGGATTTCAATCATGAGCTTTCCCCCTTAAACATTAAAAAAGCTGCCTCTATCATTCAGAAAGAGGCAGCGAAATCATATCTCGGCTTATCTTTCAGAATGCAATCATTCTGCAGGAATTGGCACCGTTCCCTAAGGGCGGTTGCCGGACATCACAGGGCCTGATCCCTCCGTCACTCTTGATAAGTAAATTATTATTTTAGAATATTTCAAGTTTTATAATATAATCTATATTATTTGTAAAATCCGGCAATGTCAATCGTTTCTTTTATTTTTTTGTCATTAAATCTGGTACGGTCCGTTAAAACGATTCATGGAAAAAGCATTTTCTTCGAGGCTATTTATTCCAATATTTCCTTGTCAAAAAGGTAAAGTGGTACTACATTTATTATAGTAAAGTTAAAAAAAGGAAGGTAAAACTATTTTTGTACAATGATGGGGAGGAAACCGAATGATAGAGATCAAGACGATAAATGATGTGGTTTGCGTGCATGGGACTCCTGGCGGGAACAAGGGAGGGATGAGTGTGTATGTCTTTTTAACGGATGGCCTATTGATAGATACTGGCGCACAGATTTTATTGGAAGAGCTTATTCCATTCTATGAATCCGCAGACTTCGACTCAGTGGCCCTGACTCACTATCATGAAGACCATACGGGGGGCGCTGCCTGGATAAAGGAACATAAAAAGGTCCCTCTTTTCATTCACCCGATGTCGGTTGAGGTTTGTGCAAAGGATGCTGAATATCCTGAATATCGCAAAATTTTCTGGGGAAAGAGAGACGCCTTTAAAGCTGAGCCGCTAGGGAAGGCCATTCATTCCCGTACCCAAACGTGGGAGCCGATTTTTACCCCAGGTCATGCAAAGGACCATATGGTGTATTTGAATCACAAAAATGGCGTGCTTTTTTCAGGAGACCTTTTCGTAACCCCAAAAACAAAGCTTGTCTTACGGGAAGAGTCTGTCCCGGTGATCATCGATTCCATAAAAAGATTGCTTCAATATGACTTCGGGGAAGTGTTTTGCTGTCATGCTGGGCATGTTCCTGATGGGAAGGAGATGTTTCGAAAAAAACTGGATTATCTGGAAAACCTCCAAGGGGAAATTTTACGCTTGCATTCTCAAGGGCTGACCGTTCATGAAATCCAGCAGGTCGTTTTACCGAATCGCTATCCCCTTATCGAGATATCTGGGCATGAATGGGATTCAGAGCATATCATTACATCGATATTAAACGAAAATATTTTAAGTGCGAGGGAGAATGGGACTATTTGAATGCTATCCGTTTAACGGCCTGACTGATATAAAAGAGAGCTCTCCATAAGAGAGCCCACATTATTCATTTATTGACATTGGGATCTGTTTCATCATAAAAATCATGTGCTTCTTCGATGTTCTGAAGGTTAGCGACTTCATACACATTTCCGCCCGCCATTCCTTCATTGATGATACGGTCGATATCCAGGTAAACGGAGTCCTTGCCATCATATTCGGTATCCTTCAAAAATGTCATTTTTTCTTTATCCAAAAGAAATCCCTCCTAGCCTTTTCTTTAGTTTAGGCAAAGGAGTTTTTTTTATTCTGTTAAGCGATTTCATGAATGTAAAGGGGTTTCATTCATATACATGGAAGATCATTAAATCATGTATCATGCTTTTGAGTTTAGTTTCATCTGTTTCGGAAGGCGGATTGGCTGTCCACTCGATGGATCCATCTTTATGATACAAGGCTTTGATTGCCTGCTTGTTGAAATAAAAGGAAATTTTCCATCCTGGCAGATTCTTATGCAATGGTTCCCATTGAAAATGAGTGATCATATGTATTACCTCCATATATACTGTTTCTCATTCGATTATAATGGAAAACGGCAGCTGGAGGTGTTATTTTCTTTTCAGGTTGGAAAAAGTTAATTCAATGAAAAGATTTTTTAAATGCAAAAGCCTGTTTGTTTCAATTTCTTCTTCATCGAATTGCATCGGCTTTGAGTTCACTTCGTATATGAAAAGCGAGCCTGATTCGTCTTCCCCTATATCAATGGAAAACTCTCCGAGAAACCCGATCTTTTTTGAAAGTATCTCTCCGCATTTTTGGGCGATATTCGCTAATTTTAGATCCAGGTTTTTTGATTTAATGTCCTGATAAGGAAAAAGCTTTCCGCCTCGGGGAGTGTGGGTGGTGATTTCCTGAGTTTGCGACATCCTTACCGCTTTGCCGGTCACTTTATAAAAACCTCTTTCATAATGGACGAGAATCCGGTAATCATAACGATGTCCAAAGAGTTTTTTTGGTATGATCGCCTGTTGAGCAAGATAGCTCCTTTTTAATAAATCCCTTTTTTTTGTATCCCAGAAGGAAGCAAAATCAGGGAAGGACTCACTATGCTTTAAGCTATTGAACAATAGGGTATCATCATCATTTTTGATAATGGTATAAATGCCCTTCCCTTGGCTTCCTTTGCATGGCTTAAGGTATATATGCCTGTATGTCTCCAGGAAAGAATCAAGGCAACCGCTGTTTCGTAAGACCATGGTGGGCGGAAGGTGGTTGGTGAGGGATCCATCTTCAGTTAATGCTTCGAACATCACATATTTATCTATAAAACAGGGGTTGAATAGAGTCATTCGGTAATCTTTAAAATTTGTGATAAGATGTTGGAATTCCTCTGACGCCTCATAGCTCCTCCAGGGGATACGGTTATAGACGATGTCAGGGAAGGGCACCTTACATTCAATCCACTTGTTTGAAATGGAGGAAAAAAGATACCCTTTCATCGACTCGGAATGAAGGGCATTTCCTGTGAATACATACGCCAATATTCCATGTTGCAATAAATATAATGATAAGTCCCGAAAAAGGGTCAGGTTTCCACCCAAACCTGATTCCTTTTTGGGATTGGAAACAGTTAAAATTCCGATGGTAAGCATCCGGTTACCCGGAAACATTGTGATTGGAATTAGAGGTTGATTCGAATGGTTCTTTTTATAGCTGATTTCTTCTTCGGCAGAGCCGGCGAAAAGTTCCGCATTCTCATGAGTGTGGTGCCAATTCTCAGTGGGTATATCATAAAAAATGTTCATTGCGGCACTCTGATTGATTTTGTAATCGTCTGTTCCGTAAGATAAATGGCATAATCAAGGCTTAGCTTTCTGGTCAGCAATTCGAAATCCTTGAGTTTTGGATGGGAGAAGATGGAACGTCCAGGCTTGGAATTGGCTTCAAACATCCAAACCTGCCCTTTTTTATCCAATCCAAAATCAAATCCTATTTCTGCGATGATGCCGTCCAAGTTCTTTTCTATACTGTCACTTAAAATCAGTGCGGCTTCCGATAGCTTTCGTTCGACTTCTGTCGCCTCATCGTCATCTCCAAACAGTTCGGCAACCGTTTTGATGACACCCCCGCTTTTAATATGGGTCGTGACGCTGCCGGCGCCGGCGATTTTTGCGGCAATCGCGGTCACCTGCCATTTTCCATTACTGTCCTTGTTCGTATGAACCCGGAAATCCACTGGACGTTTTTCAGATCGAATTAATGGGATGCCCTGCTGCACGATCAGATTCTCGAGCGGGCGGTCGTGAAAAATGTGTTTAACGATGGATTCCAATGTCGAAAACCGTTGCAGTTTATTTTCTTTTGCTTCGTTTGTATAGCGGCAATAGTAAACATTCTCATGCTTATCATAAAGAATTTGGTGAATCCCTAGACCGAGGCTGCCATGAATGGGCTTTATATAAACTTGCCGGTAATGGGAAAGAAGGGTTTCCACCACGGATATGGATTGAAATGGATACGTTTCCGGCAAATAAGGCAATGCCCGCTCATCTGCGCATAACCTTTCATTTACATCCCATTTATTGAAAAATCCGGGGTTATACCATGGTATGGTATATATTTTTTGGAATTTCTGCTTCACTTCTTTAGGTCCATCACGGTTTTCCGTCAACCGATTTGGTAACCGGTCATAGATGACATTAGGAAAAGGAAATTCATAAATGTTCCAGTCATCTTTATCAAATACATAGCCTTTGATTGTCTCCTCATCCCAATTGATTACATTCTCTCCAAAAACAAAGGGAATACAGCCTGTGGTCTTGCTAAGCGAAAGGAGCTTTGCGAAAAATTCAGATCTCTCCCCTAAAGGTTTGTTTGAAATGCCCGTGAAGCCTGAGGAAAAGATTCCGACAAGCGGTCCGATATGGATGCTCTTGCCGTATATGAATAAATGAAGGGGAATATCGGTATGATCGAATAGTAGAGATTCCGCAAGACTTTTCGATAGCACGATTGTTTGATTGACGGCCGGGTTTTGTTTGACGATGGCAGGACATGAATGCCGTCCGAAATAAATTAATTCAATCTCTGCCAAATCTCCAAGCTCTGAAGGGTAGTAGAGAACATTGCCAGGGATAGCGGCAATTTCGGCAGGATAAGTCTTTCTCACTTCCTATTCACCTGCTTTCTGAAGCTGTTCGGCTAAATACTGGCTATACTGAAACGGTGCTCGATGAATATCTTTCATGGTCTCCGGCTGTAGTGCCTGAATGATTTTCCTACCAGGCTTCGAGTTAATGTCCATTATCCATATTTGGCCTTTTTTATCGATGCCTAGATCAATTCCCAACTCGAATAATCTTTCAAAGACAGCTTCGGTTTCAACGGGCAGGGTGCGAAGGATATGATGAATCTTTTGTTCGACAGCAATCGAAATCGTTTCCGGGTTTCTTTTGTTGAAGTTATCCAATGAAATGGCTTCCCCGCCTGTGGCAAGATTTGAAGTAATTCCGTCTTTTTGTCCCGTACGAATTCCGCGGCCCCGTTCCATCCATTGATTCTTCTCGTTTTTTTGAAGTAAAATCCGTAAATCGAATGGCTCATTATTTTGGGTGCAAAGTTCTAAATATGGCTGGCAAAGATAACGATATCGATTTAATAAATGCTGCAGCCATTTGTTAAGCTGAGATTTGGAGGAGAATGGGCGGTCATATTTGGTACCCTTTTTCGTCATGGAAACCAAAGTCCCGTCTTCGGTTTTTGAAAGGAGATAGATTCCTGTACCGCCTGCACCGAATTCAGGTTTGATGATGATTTTATCCAGGCGTTCCAAATGTCCTATAATATCTTCAGGTGTCGTCACTTGTACGGTTTCTGGAAAAAATGCCTGTAGGTGTGGATGGTTTTTTAGGATTTGGTACACTTCCCACTTACCAGGAAGTCCCATTCCTAAGAAATTCGAGTTATCTTTTAACCACTCGATTTTGTGTCGCGTTTCCGTTGACTCACGAACTAAACCGTGAAAACAGCGATCATATACAAAATCAGGTAAATCAAAAGATGTGGCGATCCAAGTTTCGCTCTCGGCATCAAAACGCTCGCCCCTCACTTTTTTTAGATCCATATCAATATTTTCCGGTGAGAATTTGCAAACTTTCATATTAAATGATTTAGCGGTTTTGGCTATTTCGGTGAAGTAGTTGTTTTCATGAGTATCCGACGCGGCCATTAATCCTATTAACACGTGCTAGCAACTCCTTTTATGGATGGTTTTCGGGTAAAGGGCAAGCATGAAATCTATGATTGATTTTACTGATGGACGAAAGGTTTCATAGTTGCCTTGAAATTTTTTCGAAGGTTTTGAATTCACTTCGATGATCCATGGATGGGTATCGGTGTCCAGTGCTAAATCGATCCCTAGCTCACCGAATGAATCGTCAAGGTTTTCGACTAAGGCCTGTGCAGTGTTTTTAGCCAGGCGTACGAGCTTTTGATATATGCGGCTGGCGTCCTGAAGTTCAAATGCTTCTTTTAGAAAATCCGGCCCATTTTTCATCAATCCGCCTTGTGCAAGATTGGAAACAATAGTACCAGGATCCCCAATCCGGGCAACCATTGATGTAACTTTCCATTCAAGCTGTTCGTTCCGGTGAAGTAGTATGCGGAAATCAACTTTTCTCTGATCGGTTTCGAATAGGGAAATCCCTTTTTGAAGAATGAAGGATCGTTTTCTGGAAAATTTTTTTAAGGTTTCAAACAACTTTTCATCCGTATCAGCAAAATGTACATTCTGGAGATGTCCGGATTGCTCGATTTTCCATTTTCCAGCTACTTGCGTTAATCTGCAAATATTCCTGCCTTGGCTGCCTGATGCGGGTTTAAAGTAGATTACCGAATGCTTTTCTATAAATGTCAAGAAAGTTTCCTCTTCGTTAAACAGTATCGTCTCTGGTAAATTTGGCAAAAGCCCATCTTCTAAGATCAGTAGTTCGTGTACATCATGTTTGGAGAGGAACCTTCCGTTGAACATCGGAATCGACCGTTCCTCCAGTTCAGTTTTAAACAGCTTGAAAGAAGACGATTGCTCAAGTTTACGCGAATGTATCCGGTTATAAAATACATCAGGGATGGGGAGGGGCAAGGCTTTCCAGCCACTTTGCCCTGGCAGGTAGCCTTCCACAACCCCATCTTGAAGAGACTGCAGTTTAACTAAATAGAAGGGGATGCCCTGCTGGTTACAATATGTTTTCATTTCCTGATAAAATTTTTCCATCTCGCCGAATGTCCCGTCTTGCAAGGGAGTCTGGTTCATGAGTGAAGCGAAGAATGGTCCTATTTTAATTGACCTTTCATCCGCATGGTATGAGACGGAGATTGGATCGGAAAAAATGGGTAAGGATAAAATTTGGTTCATATCATATGAAAGTTTCAATGTAGGCTGGGATGACGCGAATGGCTGGACAAGTACCGGGACGGAACGGCATCCAGCCATTATCGTTACGGGTTCTCCAAATTGAAGGTCCCATTCCTCAAATAATTTTTCTTCGATAAACAATAGCGCCTTCTTTCTAGTCTCTGCGGGATTTACCGTAATGTAAACTTTCTGATGGTTAAGGTTCATAATAATTCCCCGTTTGCACTAAGTTTGATATCCTTTAATAATTAAATGATGGGCAAATGTGGATAACACATTCTATGATTTTTTAATTAGAAGGTGTCATCAAGCCTTTATTTCAAGCAATAAAAGGAGAAATTTCATGGGTGAGTTTTGGCTAAAGATACTGTTTATGGTCGTCGTTGGTGCAGTAATAGGTGGCTTCACTAATTTATTGGCTATCAGAATGCTATTCAGACCGTATAAGCCAATCCATATTTTTGGGAAGCAGCTGCCGTTGACACCAGGGTTGATTCCGAAGCGGCAGGATGAGTTAGCTAAACAATTAGGCAAATTGGTGGTCGATCATTTAATCACACCAGAGAGCATTCAAAGTAAAGTCATCAATGATGCCTCTATACAGAATATGAAAATTTTCGTCCAGGCAGAAGTAAAGAAAGCATTGTCCACACAAAAAAGTACTGCTCAATTGCTTGATCAATTGGGAATGAAGAATTCTTCATTTACGCTGGAACAGCGATTACAAACATTCATTCTTGGTAAATATGAAATATGGTCGGAAGAGAACATGAGCAAGAGCTTGAAAGATATCGTCCCTCCGCAGCTTCAGCAAAAAGCCCTCGACTCGATTCCTGATTTGTCACGTTTCATCGTGAAAAAGGGAAAAGAATATTTTGACAGTGCGGAAGGCAAACGCCGTCTTGAAGACATGTTGGATGATTTTTTCAAGGAACGGGGCAAGCTGATCAATTTAATTCAGATGTTCATTGGAAACGAAAAGTTAATTGACAAGATTCAGCCGGAAATCATTAAATTTTTTGAACAATCGCGAACGATTGATATATTGTCAGTGATGTTGGTGAAAGAGTGGGGAAATCTCGAGAAATGGGATATAGAGAAAATCGAGGGAATGATCGGGAGAGAAACGATAAAACAATGGATTACCGAAAAAACGGTTGAAATGCTGCCTGTCGCTTCGATCCTGAATAAGCCGGTTCGAGAATTGACTGCCAATTTCTCGGACACCATTGTGGAAAAGGGCGTTCCGATTTTTGTGGAAAAAGGTGCCAAGTACGTAATCAATCATTTCCAGCCGCTATTCCAAAAACTGCATTTGGACGATATCGTAGAAGAACAGGTTTCGTCCTTTTCTGTGTCCCGTCTTGAGGAAATGGTCGTTTCCATCACTAAGAAGGAATTGTCGATGATCACATACCTTGGGGCCTTGCTTGGTGGAATCATCGGTTTATTTCAAGGTTTCGTAACTGTTTTAATAGGATGACGTGTAATTCTCAATCGGATTTGTTATAGTGGAAAAGGTGTAGGAATACAATGATTACCGGGAGGGGAAATAAATGAGTAACGTATATGATGCAGCGTATGAAATGGAAAAGGCGATTAGGGCAAGCAATGAATATGCCGATTTGCAACGCTTATATGATCTTGTGAATTCGGATGAAGCAACAAAAGGAATGTTTGAAAACTTCCGTAATCTCCAGATGTCATTGCAGCAAAAGCAAATGATGGGACAGGAGATTGCACCGGAAGAGGTTGAGCAAGCACAAAAGACGGTACAGCTTGTCCAACAAAACCCAACCATTTCACAATTGATGGAAGCTGAACAACGGATGAGCATGGTCATCGCAGACCTCAATAAAATTATCATGAAGCCGCTTGAAGATTTATATGGCTTGCCAGAACAACAGCAATAAGCAGTTGGAGACTCCCTTCTTTAATGGTTGGGGGTTTTTTTGTTCCCTGAAAGCACAAGTGCAAGGGTCGTGAACCACTATTTGTTCTATTCTCGAAATTTTAGTCATAAATTTTGAAAGAGGATACAACAGATGGGAGAGATCAGCATGGTATATCGACTACTTGCGGTCAATATCGACGGGACATTGCTCCAGTCGAATGGCCGTTTAAATAAATCGACTAAAGAAGCAATAGATTATGTTCACCAAAAAGGTGTCCATGTTGCACTTGTGACGTCAAGAAACTATCACTCAGCAAAAAAAGTGGCCAAAGCCCTAAAAATAAATCCGATGATCGTTGCTCAGCAAGGAGCCTTTGTCGGAGCTTCCATGGAAAAGCCGATAATGGTAAAAAGAATATCAGAAGAACTGACTGCAGAGCTCGTGCAAATGCTTGAAAAGACCACGTGCCAAATATTGCTCATTCATGAAAAATACTCGCTGGGCAATCGGGTGAACCTCCCGGAGAATTTGCTTGGTAAATCGGTTATGTATTTGAATGACCAAAATATTTATGCTCAAAATTATGTGGATGATATCAGTGAAGAGCTTATTGATCAGCCGATGGCCCCGACGAAGATGGACATTATATTTCCAGAAAAAAATGCTCGAAATGATATGTTGAAATTGATAAAGGAAATGTTCCCTGAGGTGGATGCAGTCTTACACCCAGGACATAAACTGACAATCGTTCCGAAGGGTGTATCTAAATGGAGTGGTGTATTGTATTTAGCGGACCATTTAAAGGTGAAAAGAACGGAGATCGTCTCGATTGGCGATGGATTGGATGATATGGATATGATTGCCGGTTCTGGTCTGGGAGTTGCCATGGGCAATGCGGATGAGGAAGTACGGAAAGTGGCAAAATGGGTGACGCGCTCCAATGATCAAGATGGTGTTGCCTATATGCTTAGGGAGTTTTTCCGGAAACAGCATCCGATCGAATTTTTACAAAAAATGAATATGCTTAAGTGAATGGCGGGGCTCCTTCTTTTGAAGGGGCCCCATTCAGATAACGCGACTTGCGAGGTCTGTCATCTTTCATAAATAATTATAAGTTTCTTTCCATAAACTAAAGGAAAATCAGTAATGGAAAGGAAGAATTCAATGGGTGTAATCAATGCAAAAGAAGTGCAGGTCGGTGACGAGGTGTTTGTGATTTATAATAATCCCCATGTCCCTACAGTTTCGAATATCAGGGCAGCAGAAATTGTTCCGCACCCCAAAGATCCCAATGCAGTTGCCTTGTTCCTGAACGATACATTTCATACGATCGAGGATGATGATGCTTTGTTCACTTCGGAAGCCTCAGCGGAAAAGGCATACAGTGATTATATGGATAACCAAATGACTTAAAGAGACGTTCACTTCGAATGAACTGAAGAAAGCCCTCGCTATTAAAGAGCGGGGGCTCTTTTTAATTTTATTCACGAGTGTTTGCTACAAACTCACGAGTAACGCTCGAATTCACGAGTATTTCCACTAAACTCACGAGTAAAAGATTGAAACTCACGAGTAAATGTAGCAAACTCACGAGTAAAAGCTTAAAATTCACGAGTAAACGCCCGATTTTACGGGTGGATGCTCGAACTCACTAGTAAACGCTTGAAATTCACGAATATTTGCAGCGAACTCACGATTATTTGCTCCAAACTTACGTGTAAACGCACCAAAACTGTAATTTTTCGTCCTAAATAAAAAAACAGCCACTTCCATTACAAGAAAAACAGAGTGACAGTTTCTTAATCTCAGTTTTTGGATTGTATGAATAGTTTCATTGCGTGAATTTGGCCTATATGATTGGTTTCGTGCAAGACTACAAAATTAATGAATTCTCCCACTGTTTCCATTCCGTTGAAAGGCTGTGCTGTTTTTTCTGCCAATCGTTCTTCCGGAATTTCAAGAAGTCGATCAAGTTGTTCATGCAACTGTTGCTTTAATACTTCAACGGTAGGTACATCTCCGGTCCAGTTGGCTGGTTTTGAACCATATCCGAATAGCTGGCTGTAACTCTCTGGCAAATTACTGCTGGAGTTCAATAAAAACTTTTCCGCTGCAGTAAGGACATGTCCAATGTGCCAATGGATTGTATTATTAAAACCTTCAGGCTGCACATCCATGAACTCTGGATTGATTCCCTCAATTTCTTTTAAAAGATTGGTGCGCATGGCTGTCAGTTGATTTTTAACATAATTCATTTTACATTCCCCTTTCAATCCTGTTTTTTTCTAAACGCTATCCCATGAAATTATAGCAAGGATAATTCAGTATTATCAAATTTTAGCTAGGTCTTTTCAAAAGGGGAAGGCTTATCAATTTACAATTAAATTCATTTTAAGGGTTGTAATTGTCAGATAATTTATTATAATTAAAATAATGTTAGATAAACTTACATAACTATGTAAAGTTAAGGGCCGGAATGTTGGGTCGGATAATGGTAATTGACTGAAACGGCGCATTGAAAGAGTTGCAGCCGAACTTAAGGGGTAGGTATTTTAACGGCATAGATTGGCAAAAGGAGAGAGGGTATGCGTTTAACAGCAAGGGAACAGGAAAAGTTAATGGTTGTAGTGGCGGCGGATTTGGCAAGAAGGCGAAAAGATCGCGGCTTGAAGTTGAACTATCCGGAATCCATTGCCTTGATTACCTACGAAATAGTCGAAGGGGCCAGGGATGGGAAATCAGTATCGGAACTGATGCAATTTGGCAGGACGATTCTTTCAAGTGAAGATGTTATGGATGGGATTCCTGAGATTATTCATGATATTCAAGTTGAGGCAACGTTTCCGGATGGTACAAAGCTTGTGACTGTTCATAATCCGATTCAGTAAGGAGGAAGAGGCCATGATACCAGGTGAATATGTCTTGAAAAAAGAACCGGTCGTATGTAACGAGGGAAAGATTTCAACGGTCATAACAGTCATCAACAGGGGAGACCGCCCGATACAGATTGGCTCACACTTTCACTTTTATGAAGTGAATCTTGGACTGGAGTTCATTCGTGAGGATGCTTTTGGGAAAAGGCTGAACATTCCTGCTGGTACAGCTGTCCGTTTTGAGCCGGGCGATGCGAAGGAAATCGAACTGGTCCCATTCAGTGGCAAGAGGGAAGTTTATGGATTAAGCAATAAAACGAATGGTCCGCTTGATAAGGAGTGAAAATATGAGCCATGAAATGTCACGTAAGCAATATGCCGATATGTTTGGTCCGACAACAGGGGATTTAATTAGATTGGCAGATACTGAGCTTTTCATAGAAGTGGAAAAGGATTTTACAAAGTACGGTGATGAAGTGAAATTTGGCGGGGGTAAAGTGGTACGTGATGGTATGGGGCAGCATCCAACCGCTTCAAGAGGTGAGGTGATGGATCTTGTTTTCACCAACGCGATCATCATCGATTATACAGGCATCTATAAAGCGGACATTGGCGTGAAGGATGGAAATATTGCAACTATAGGAAAAGCGGGAAATCCCCTATTGATGGATGGGGTGACAGTGGTGATAGGAGCAGCTACTGAAATAATTGCGGCTGAAGGAAAAATCGTTACAGCTGGTGGTATTGATGCCCACATCCATTTCATTGCCCCGCAGCAAATCGAGACTTCACTGTCAAGCGGGATCACGACAATGATCGGTGGGGGAACCGGACCTGCAACGGGAACGAACGCCACGACGTGTACTCCGGGAGCTTGGAATATACATAAAATGCTCGAAGCAGCAGATCATTTCCCTATGAATCTCGGTTTTTTGGGTAAAGGTAATTCCTCCGCCAAAGAACCGCTTGCTGAGCAAATAGAGGCTGGTGCGATCGGGCTGAAGCTACATGAAGATTGGGGCACGACGGCAGCAGCGATCGATACAAGTTTAATGGTGGCTGACGAATACGATGTTCAAGTGGCGATTCATTCCGACACGCTTAATGAAGGTGGTTTCGTCGAGGATACAATCAGAGCGATCGACGGCCGTGTCATTCATACATATCATACCGAAGGAGCGGGTGGGGGGCATGCCCCTGATATCATCAAGGCGGCTGGTTATCAGAATATTCTCCCGTCCTCGACGAACCCTACCCGTCCATATACCATCAATACGTTGGTAGAGCATTTGGATATGCTGATGGTATGCCACCATTTGGATCCATCCGTACCTGAAGATATCGCTTTTGCCGATTCCAGGATAAGAAAAGAGACTATCGCAGCTGAAGACATTCTTCATGACCTGGGCGTCTTTAGCATGATCAGCTCCGATTCCCAAGCGATGGGGCGGGTAGGGGAAGTTATTCTACGAACATGGCAGACGGCCGATAAGATGAAAAAGCAGCGTGGCAAAATGCTGGAGGATACAGGGGAAGGGGACAATTTCCGCGTTAAGCGTTATATTGCCAAATATACGATAAATCCTGCAATTACACATGGGATTTCTGATGTCGTCGGATCTGTGGAAGAAGGGAAATTCGCAGACTTGGTGCTATGGGATCCTGCCTTTTTCGGGGTTAAACCGGACATGATTCTAAAAGGGGGCATGATAGCGCACAGTATGATGGGCGACCCGAATGCTTCTATTCCAACACCTCAACCCGTGCTATACCGCCCGATGTTTGCAAGTTTTGGACAGGCCGTTGCGAGTACTTCGATTACGTTCCTATCAAAAGCGTCATATGAAGCGGGAATTCATGATGACCTGGGTTTGAAAAAAATAGTGAAGACCGTCTCGAATATTCGCAATCTTACAAAAAAAGATATGAGGTTAAACGGGGAGACCCCCCTCATAGAAGTTGATCCGCAAACATATGAAGTGACAGTGGATGGTGATTTAATTACGTGTGAGCCAGCGGAAATCCTGCCGATGGCGCAACGATACTTTTTATTCTGAGGTGATGACATGATAGTTGAAGAAGTATTGGGAAATATAGAGTTTATTGAAAAAAAAGCGAAACATATGGAAAAGGTTTATCTGGAAAGCGATGCATTAAGAAAACGGATACTAAGGGTTAAAACGGATCATGGAAATGAAATTGGGATACGCCTTAAAGAAAACAAGGATTTGATGGATGGTGACATCCTTTATATGGATGAAAATAATATGATCGTTATCCATACGATAGATGACGATATTTTGACGATCTTGCCTACAACTCTAGGGCAGATGGGCGATATAGCGCATCAATTGGGAAATCGCCACTTACCTGCCCAATTTGTTGGAGATGAAATGCTTGTTCAATATGATTACCTGGTGGAAGAGCTTTTAATGGAACTTGATATACCGTTTCGACGTGAAAAGAGAAAGGTCAAGCAGGCATTCCGTCATATCGGCCATTCACATGATTGAACGTTTGTTTCCGTTGATCCAGCTTTGTGATTCCAATTTTCCTTCTGGGTCGTTCTCCCATTCATTCGGAATGGAGACCTACATTCAAGAAGGGAAGGTCCATGATGCAGCTTCTTTAAAGGCGTTTTTGAAGGTATATATTTCTAAATCTTTAACCTATACAGATGGACTGGGGTGCCGGCTTGCATATGAATTCGCAAGTAGTCATAGGGCTGAAGGTATATGGTATCTGGATGAGTTGCTTTATGCCGCATGTTCCCCCCGGGAATCCAGGGAAGCCTCGAAAAGAATTGGACAGCAGATGGCTAAACTATGCTCGAACTTATACCCATCCGAAGAATTATTGGCATACTTGAAGAAAATCCAAGGAAAGCAATGCTATGGTCATCCGGCCATTGTATTTGCGCTTGTGTGTACCGAACTGAACCTTACCGTAGAAATGGCCATTTATGCCTGTTTGTATGCAGCCGTGTCCTCGCTTATCCAAAATGCAGTAAGAGGAATCCCTTTGGGGCAGACAACTGGACAATCCTTGTTATTGTGGTCACATGAGGTCATCCAGACAGCCGTTGCATTCATTAAAGCACTTCCGGAGGATGAACTCGGACGGACACTGCCGGGATTGGAAATCGCCCAAATGAGGCATGAGAATTTACATGTAAGACTATTTATGAGTTAACCAGAAAAGAGGTGACAGGTTTGCCTCATAGAGGTAAATCGATAATAGATGAAACAAGTAGTCAAAATAGGTGTAGGCGGCCCAGTTGGTGCCGGAAAAACAATGCTTGTCGAGAAGTTGACACGGGTAATGGAAAATGACTTTAGCATGGCAGTTGTAACGAATGATATATATACAAAAGAAGATGCGCTGTTTTTAATGAAAAATGGTGTACTTCCTGAAAATCGGATCATTGGTGTGGAAACCGGCGGCTGTCCTCATACAGCGATACGTGAGGACGCCTCGATGAATTTCGCAGCCATTGATGAGTTGATGGAACTCCATCCGGAACTCGATTTGATTTTTGTGGAGAGCGGCGGTGATAATTTAGCGGCGACCTTCAGCCCTGAACTCGTCGACTTTTCAATCTATATCATTGATGTCGCACAAGGGGAGAAAATCCCCCGGAAAGGTGGCCAGGGAATGATTAAATCGGATTTATTCATCATTAATAAAACGGACTTGGCCCCTTATGTAGGAGCAAGCCTGGAAGTGATGGAGAGGGATACATTAACGACCCGAGGGGATAAACCTTTCTTTTTTACTAACTTAAAAGACGAAAAGGGTTTGACTGATGTCGTGAACTGGATAAAGTCAGAGGCGTTTCTAGTAGGTCTTGAGCAGTGAGTTGGACAGGCAGCATTCGCTTAAAGGCGGAACTGAAAAATGCTCGAACGATAGTGAGTGATACTTATTATGACGGGGCATTCAAATTGTCCCGTCCTGTGTTTTTTGATGAACTTTCACCTACCTATTTTCTCATTCATGTTGGAGGCGGCTATGTAGGTGGTGACAAGTACCATCAGCTTTTTTGTTTGGAAGAAGGGGCTACAATAACATTGACGACGCAGTCTGCGACAAAGATATACAAAACGATGGATGAGCCGGCAGTGCAGAAAACCGAGTTAGTTTTAAAAAAGGAAAGTTTCCTTACCTATGTGCAGGACCCTGTAATTGCCTATGAATCTGCTCGATATATTCAGGATACGACTATACATATGGAAAGCGGAGCGGGATTGTTGATGACTGATATATTTACACCAGGATGGTCAGAGAGTAGGGGGGCATTCACATATGATTGGATCCGCTCCAAAATGAACGTGTTTCAAGATGGTAAAAGGCTGTTGATGGACCACTTGTTTCTGAATCCTTCAGATGAGATGGACTCTGTACTTTTATTGGAAGGATATAGTCATTTTGGCTCGCTATTATTGATAAATAAAGAGGTGGATGTGGAATTCATTACCGAACTCGATGAAATGCTTTCCCCGTTAGGAAGCAATGTTAGAATAGGTTTTTCCCGGCTGCCAATACGGGGTTTGATGTTGCGGGTATTGGCAAATCAAACTCAACAGATAGAAAAGGCATTTTCAGTTTGTGAGGATCTCTTCCGAAGGAGGATCCTTCGGAAGGATCCAATTTTTTATCGTAAATATTAGTAAAGGGAAAGGCGATGTTTTATGGAAATGAGTTTATTGCTTGTTTTAGCGATTGGATTTGTATTAGGCATTAAGCATGCTCTGGAACCCGATCATATCATTGCTGTTTCTACGATTGCGAGCCAAAGCAAGAAAATATGGAAATCTTCACTTGCAGGCCTATTTTGGGGAATCGGGCATACACTTACTCTTTTGGTGTTCGGTGTCATCCTAATCCTTTTTAAAAACGAAATTCCGGAAGCTTGGACTATGTCATTGGAATTTCTTGTGGGAATCATGCTGGTATATTTAGGTATCACGACGATTTTTTCTTGGAAGCAAACGAAGCGGCATGACCATACAGGCCGGGCTACATATCTGAAATCGATGTTAGTGGGAATTGTCCACGGACTTGCAGGCAGTGCTGCAATGGTCCTTCTTACTTTAAGTACGATAGATGCAGCGTGGCAGGGGGCAATCTACATTATCATATTTGGTGTAGGTACTTGTATAGGTATGCTTCTGTTCACTACGATTTTAAGCATCCCCTTTGTCACAAGCTCTTCCTCCAAAAAAGTCAATCTCTTACTCATCCGATTGACAGGTGTGATAAGCACGCTTTTCGGAATATATTATATGTACAATCTAGGCATCAACGAGGAACTATTTTCTGTATGGTTTGGATGAATGCAGCACATATGACCAAGGGATAAAGGTTCAAAAACCCTCAAGTTATAAACTTGAGGGTTTTTTACTGTTAAAAAATCGACAAACAATCCTATTACTCTTTTGCTTGGACTAGTATAATGAGAAATATTGGATAATTAATCCATTGGGGTATAAGGAGATGACTTGTCATGAAAAGGAAACCGCTCCTGGTTGGCCTTTGCTTATTATCAATAACGTTGGCTTCAGGTTGCACGACAAAGCAAGAACATATTTCCGTTCAAAAATATGAAGGTAAACACTATAAATTCGAAGCATATAAAAAAAAGATAGAAATGGGGAAAACAGAAAAAACAAAAGAAATAGTAAAGAATGCGGCTTGGGAAGAATTCGCGTTGGAGAAGGATCATTCTAAGGCGGACTTCATCTTTTATTTTAATGATGAGAAAAATGAAGGTGGAATTTCCGTATATTATGCTTGGGTAAATACTGATGAAAATATTGTAGAATTGACGAAGGATGAACATAGCCAATATGTACAGTTAAATAGAAAGGATTCTGAAATTATATTAAGACTACTACTGAATTGATGTATAGAGAAGATTCTTTTTAAGGGGTGGTCGCAAATTCCATTGAAAATTAATGTTTGACAACAAAAAGGAGAAAGAAACCGGACTTCCATATTAGTCCGGTTTCTTTCATTCTGCTCAGGCTGAATCAGTCTTCTTTTTCGTTGTCCTCAATAGTGGCATGGTGCAACAACGGAAAGAGCCACCGGACTTGATGATTTCGCTTATATCGACTTCAATGACTTCATATCCGCGTTCACGAAGCTGACTATTTACCTGTTTATTACAGGGTAGACTGAATAATTTTTTATTCCCAATCGAAAGCACGTTGGTTCCTAAAGTGAATTGTTCTTCTTTCGTCACTTCGATCATGTCATAACGTGAAGCTAATATATCCATCTCTTTTTTTGTAAAGGACTCTGGAAAAATAAGCGCCTCTGTCGGTGATATGATATTGAAAACACAGTCTAAATGAAGGAATGTTTCAATGAAAGGAACCGCTATGACCTCGTATTCCGGTAATAAGGATTGAAGATGCTTGACGGATGTTTCATCCGTTCTTTCACTGATTCCAATATAGATGGTTTTTCCGTCAATAAGGACATCCCCGCCCTCAATATGATTTTTGAGGAGGTTGAAATATGAAATACCATTCGTTTCGAGCCAGGATTTCAATATTTGTTCTTCACCCTGCCTGATACCTGTTGCCAACTCAGCTACGTAAACGGTTTCGCCAAGAGTGAAACCGATATCCCTCGTAAAGACTTGTTCCGGATATGTAGATTGAGGCGGAAGTTTTATGACTTCAATCCCTTCATGTTCTAGAGCCTTTGTAAATTGTGCGTGCTGCTCCAAGGCAAGTGCCTGATCGATATTTTCTTCTTGAAACTCTTTTTGGGTTTCGTTAATGATCTCCCGGATCTCCATATGACGAGGTTCACAGACGATCACCCGTGATAGCTTTGAATATTCACTCGCACAATAAGCTTCTAGTTCTTCGTTTATTTTGTTTACCATAAATGAGCTCCCTCTAAATATAATTGTATCTTTACTATTTCCTCTTTTTTCTAGAAAGAAACATAAAAATTAAGTCGTGGCTCTTTAATCTTCTTTAGAGTAGATTGCTTTTTATACTGGAATAATTCTGACTGATAATTCTGAAAAATAATTTTCGGCATTTCTGTAAATGTAATTGAATAATGAAAATGTGTGAGTTACAATAGCAAAAAGGAAAGCGCTTTCCCAAAATATATGAGGAGTGTGAATGATGGGAAATATTCGTTGGGGAATCATGAGTGCTGCCAATATAGCCTTCGATGAATTTTTACCGTCCATAAGCCGTTCAAACCGTGCAGAGTTAGTAGCCGTAGCATCGAAAAGCTTAGAAAAGGCTAAGCGATTCAATTCGTCCTATATTTATGAAAAGTATGAACATCTTATTGAAGATTCATCTATTGACGCAGTCTATATCCCTTTACCTAACTCTCTTCATGCAGAATGGGCGGTGAAGGCCATGAAAAAGGGAAAACATGTTCTTCTTGAAAAACCAGCAGCTTTAACGGAAGCCGATATGCACGCTGTTAAAACAGCAGCCCGAGAAAATGATGTTGTCTTCATGGAAGCCTTCATGTATCAGTTTCATTGTCAGCATAAACGAGTTAAGGAATTACTTGAATCCGACAAGATCGGGGAATACAACCATGTTAAAGCACATTTTTCCTGGATGCTTGAAGACTCTGGGGATATTCGTTTGAAACCGGAACTAGGGGGAGGGGCCATGAGAGATGTCGGATGTTATGGCTTGCATGCAGTTACGCAAATCGTTGGCTTTAAACCTGTTCAAATCACAATGAGCGGCAAAATGAATCAAGGCAATGGTGTTGACATGACATCGACCTGTTTATTGTTGGATGCTCAGAAAAGGACTGCTGAAGTTACAGCTTCATTGGAACTTCCATTTATTAATCGTTATGAAATCTTTGGCCCTAAAGGATCCATTACAGTCGATTCTGCATTTCGACCCGACGTATCGAATGATGAACACGGAAAAATAACAGTAAAAGATGATAATGGTAATGTAATCCTTTTTGAGAGATATAAAGATGATCAATATTTAAATCAGATTGAACATTTCCATGACTGTATTTTAGAAGGGGAGAACCCTGATTATAATGTCGATCATTCGATTCAAATGGCCCGTTATCTTGAAAAAAGTTACCAATCATTGAACAGAAAGTCCGTGCTGACGGAAGTTAACTAAAAGGAGAAAAAATAATATGTCAAAAAAAATTCGAGCAGCTGTACTTGGACTTGGAAGACTTGGCTATTGGCATGCAGTGAATGTAGTTACAAGAATTAGAAACGCGGAACTTGCGGCAATATGTGATGTCGATATGGAGACGGCAAAGCGTGTTGCAACTGAATTGGAAGTGCCATTTTTCACGTCCGACCCAGAGGATATCCTTAAAGACGATACTATCGGAGTAATGATCATAGCTTCTCCTACAAGCACACATTTTGATTTGTTGAAAAAAGCGTCAGAAGCAGGCAAGTCCATATTTGTCGAAAAACCACTTACGATAGATTTAAGTGAAGCAAATGAAATTAAAAGAATAATAGAATATGACAATACCATTTGCCAGGTGGGATTCATGCGCAGGTTCGATCCCGCTTATGTTGCAGCGAAAAATAGGATCAATGCCGGTGATATCGGTGATCCGATTTACTTCCGCGGTATTTCCCGTGATCCACATTCACCCCATGAAGCGTTTATCCAACATAGCGGCGGTATGTTTGTCGATGTATCCATTCATGATTTTGATATTGCCCGGTACTTAATGAATTCCGAAGTGACTTCAGTTCATGCTCATGGAAGAATCCTAAAATACCCATTCATGGAAAAATACCAAGATGTTGATCAATCTCTTACCTATTTGGAGTTTTCATCTGGGGCTGCAGGAGATGCAGAGGCAAGTCGTAATGCCCATTATGGCTACGATATCCGTGGAGAGGTCATTGGGACGGAGGGGTCGATCTTTATAGGGAATCTTCGAAATCATGATATACAGATTTTAACGAAATCGGGTAACCTGCATGATATTTTACCCGATTTTCCAACTCGTTTTACCGATGCCTACCATTTGGAACTCGCGAGTTTTTTCCAGGTAGTTGAGGGTAGAGGAATACCAAGTGTAACAGTGGACGATGGCATAAAGGCACTTGAAATAGCATTTGCAGCACGTGAATCCTATCAAACGGGAAAAAAGGTTGAGCTTAATTCATTATATCTGTGGTAATAATTCAGAAAATACGAAATATTAAATAAATATATTGAAAAGTAAATATAAAAAAAATATACTCTAGTTAGGAAAGCGCTTTCTTAAATGGTAAATGACGAAAAGAGGTTTGCCCATGATTAATCATTCAGGAAATCTCCTTGAAATGAAAGGGATTAAAAAAAGTTTTGGTCAAAACCATGTTTTAAAAGGAATTGATTTAGATGTAATGGCGGGTGAAGTTCATGTATTACTAGGGGAAAATGGTGCAGGCAAATCCACACTCATAAAAATTTTAACGGGAGCATACGAAAAAGATTCCGGAGAAATTTTTTGGGAAGGTAATTCTGTCCAACTTGATACACCTCTTGATGCTATGAATCTAGGGATTGCGACTATTTATCAAGAATTGAATGTCATTCCTGAATTAAAGGTATATGAAAATATATTCCTCGGAAGGGAATTGAAGCGTGGCGGAAAATTCTCATTACTTAATCAAAAGGAAATGCGTCAGGAAGCAAAACGCTGTTTGGAAATGCTTGGTCAAAGCCCTGAACTTGCAGATAAGCAATTGGGGGAGCTAGGAATCGGGCAGCAACAACTTGTGGAAATTGCGAAAGCGCTTACCCTTGATGTGAAATTAATTATTATGGACGAGCCGACGTCCAGCCTTAGCGGAACTGAAGTAGAGCAGTTATATCGATGTGTAGAACAACTTACTCAAAAGGGCATAGCGATTTTATTCATTTCCCATCGGTTGGATGAAATCAGGCAAATGGGTGATAGGCTTACCATCCTTCGAGACGGATTTAAAATTGAAACGCTGCCGGTCAAGACAACGGAAACCGATCATTGGATCGAATTGATGGTCGGCCGGGCGCTGGATGAAAAATATCCTAAGCAATCGTTTACGCTTGGCAGTGAAGGGTTCAAGGTCGAAAACATAGTAGTGGCGGGAACCAAAGAACCTGTAAGCTTTTCAATCCGACACGGTGAGATCGTCGGAATCTCCGGACTCGTCGGAGCTGGACGGACAGAATTGGCAAGAGCCATTTTCAGTGCAGATGACAGGGGAAAAGGTAAGGTCTACATACATGGGGAGGAGGTTCGGATCAAATCACCCAGGGATGCAATTGATGCAGGCATTGCTTTTATTACGGAGGATAGGAAAAGCGAAGGTCTCTTATTGGATCAACCGCTTGATTTCAATATTGCCATGGCAAATATGAATAAATTCACGAATAAATTCAGACTCATTGATTTGAAAGGTCTGCGTGAAGAAGCAAACAATTATATTAGGGAATTGAAGGTACGACCAAATAATATTGATCTTCATGCCAGAAATCTAAGCGGGGGTAATCAGCAAAAAGTCGTTATTGCCAAGTGGTTATGCACACAGGCAAAGGTTTATATCTTTGATGAACCTACAAGAGGGATTGATGTTGGTGCAAAAGTTGAAGTCTATCGCTTAATGAATCAGTTGGTTGAAGGCGGTGCCATTGTCTTGATGATTTCTTCGGACCTCCCGGAAATACTTGGTATATGCGATAGGGTCTTAGTGATGAGTGAGGGGAAAATGACCGCTGACCTGGAGATAGGAGAAGCCTCTCAAGAACGGATCATGAAAGCGGCAACAGGGGGATGAAATTATGAATGAAGCAGTCATACAAAAACCAGAGAATGATTTACCAAAACAAAGTAGAACCATTAAGACTTACGTAAGTAAGTTCGGGCCATTAATCGGTCTTATCCTTTTAACGACGGTACTGACATTCTTGTCGGACAAGTTCATGACATTGAACAATATCATGAATATAGCCCGTCAGTCCTCCATAAATGCCATACTTGCAATCGGTATGCTTCTTCCGATTTTAACAGCCGGCATCGATTTATCTGTAGGTTCCATTCTTGCGGTCTCCATCATGGTTATGGGAATCGTTTCAGTCACGATGGGATTCAGTCCGATCTTGGGCCTACTTGCCTGCCTGGTCGTAGGAGCTGGATTCGGTTTACTCAATGGTCTGCTATTAACGAAATTACGTTTGCCGCATCCGTTCATTTCGACACTGGGGACGATGAACATTGCACGTGGAATCGCGTTGATCATCACGGCTGCAGCCCCGATTGCCGGTTTTCCATATTTGATCCAATTTTTGGGGCGTGAATTTGTAGGTCCCATTCCAGTTAGCTTCCTGTTAGTAATAGTGGTATATATCATCTTTCATATATTCCTGACAAGGACCCAGACAGGGCGTTATATATATGCGATCGGTGGTAATAAAGAAGCGGCCCGTCTCTCGGGTATCAATGTTGATCGTGTATTGATCATAGTATATACGATCAGTGGTTTAATGGCAGGTCTTGCAGGGCTTGTAATGGTCGGACGCGTCAATTCCGCTTTCCCTCTCGCAGGCCAATCATATGAACTTGATGCAATAGCGGCAGTCATCATTGGAGGAGCAAGCTTCATGGGAGGTGTCGGAACTGTTTGGGGTACATTGATAGGTGCAATGATCATAGCTGTGCTCCGAAATGGATTAAACCTCCTGAACGTTCCTGCCGATTTCCAAATGGCAGTAATCGGTTTCGTCATCATCGCAGCCGTGTTTGTAGACGTACTCCGACAACGCAAAGGAAAAAAAAGGTGATCGATCGTTAATTCATTTCAAATATGAAACTTGGAGGTAACAGGATGAATGGGAAACTAAAATGGTTTGGAGCGGCATTAGTGATATCGTGTATGGCGTTAGTGACTGGCTGCGGTGATGGGGATAAAAAAGCGGGCGGCAGTGAAGAGGAAAGTGTCGCAGTCGTTTTAAAAACCTTATCAAGCCCTTATTGGAAATATGTTGAGGCAGGAGCCAAAGCTGCTGGTAAGGACCTTGGAATTACGGTATCGGTGGTAGGTCCTTCTGCGGAGTCGGAAGTGATCCAGCAGGTTAATATGCTTGAGGATCAAATAAACCAGTCACCTGGCGCCATCGTCGTCGCACCTTCGCAACCGGATACGGTCGTTCCGGTGTTAGAAACCGCAGCGCAGAATGTACCTGTGATACTTATAGATTCAGATGCTGATTTTGAAGGGAAAACGACCTTTATCGGTACAGAAAACAAAACTGCAGGTCTGGAAGGCGGGAAATTGTTGGCTTCTACGCTTCAGAAGGGAGATGAAGTGGTCTTGATTTCGGGAGCACTTGGCAATCCGGCTACGGATGCGCGGATAAAAGGTGCAAAAGAAGCCCTTGAAGAGGCAGGTCTGGAAGTTGTTGCAGAACAACCTGGTGATAGTGATAAAACGAAAGCGATGTCAGTAATGGAAAATATTCTGCAAAAAAATGGAGATGTAAAGGGAGTTTTTGCAGCAAATGATGATATGGCATTGGGGGTTTTACGCGCCGTTGAAGCTAAAGGACTGGATATTAAAGTCATTGGCACTGATGGAACCGAAGAAGCGGTTGAATCCATTTTGGAAGGAAAACTAGCTGGCACCATAGCCCAGAGTCCATATAACATGGGTTATCAAGGTGTTGAAAATGCCTTGAAAGCTATAAATGGGGATAAGGTCGATAAGCGGTTAGATAGCGGAATTGACATCATAACAATAAAAAATGCGGAAGAAAAATTGGAATTCTTAAAGAGTATTTCAAAATAAGGAAATCTATAGTACCTGTAAAATTCCTTCATGCTAAAATAAAGTAAAGGATAATTTGGAGGAGTTTTGAAAACACATGAAGCAGCCTACGATTTATGATGTAGCAGAAAAAGCCGGCGTTTCAATTGCCACGGTATCGAAGGTGGTAAATAATACTGGCCGAATTAGCGATAAAACGAGAAGTAAGGTAACGGAAATCATGCAAGAACTTGAATATCACCCAAGCACCGTTGCAGCTGCGCTGACAGGTAAGAGAACATTCACTATCGGAGTGCTTGTCCCTGATATTTCAAATCCCTTTTTTGCTGAGGTTGCCAGGGCATTGGAAAACCATGCTCGTGAAATCGGGTATGCCATTATTTTATGCAGTACGGATTATCAACTGGAAAGGGAACATGACTATTTAGAGCTTCTTATTAAAAAACAGGTGGATGGAATCATAATCGCCACTGAACCGAAGAATCGAAAGATTTTCAAGAAGCTTCATATCAGGAATATTCCACTTTTGATGTTTTCGGTGGACCACCCCTCTTTCGTCGAAACCAATGTTGTCACCACGGATGATGTTCGGGGCGGATATCTTGCCGGACGGTATTTATTGGCTAATGGGCATCGGCATGTTGCAGTGATTGCCGAATTAAACAGGGCGAGCGGTTGCTTGCGTTTAGAGGGATTTAAACAGTCATTGCTCGATGAGGGGATCAGTTTAAATGAAGAACATGTAATTCACTCTAAATCGAAAATTGAAGAAGCAAGAAAGGCCGCCAAGGAAATTTTGCGGTTAGAAGATAGACCCACTGCTATATTCGCTGCAACCGATTTAATAGCAGCAATTTTCATGAATGAAGCCCGAAAGGAAAATGTATTCATTCCGAATGAAATATCGGTTATTGGCTTTGATAATACCATACATGCAGAATTAGCTGATCCAGGTTTAACGACAATAGCTCAGCCAATTGATGAGTTGGCATGTTACGCAATTAACCAGCTTTTGATGTCGATTGAGCAACCGAACAGGTCTGGACATAGAATCATGCTTGCACCATTACTTATAGAACGTAATTCAGTAAGAGACTTAAACAAAATATAAAAAGTATATAGAAAGAAATATTCCACCGGTTATGACCCAGTGGATTTGCATTTAAAGTTAAGCGCTTAATCAGGAGGAGAGTCAATGACACTGACAGTTGGAATTATTGGTGCTGGACGCATTGGTAGATTACATGTAGATAATTTGAAGGGACTTCAGCAAATCCGGATTAAAGGCGTTTCTGATGTTGCAGCCAAACATTTAGAACCATGGGCGATGGAGAAACGAATCGAAGTGTTCACAATAGATTACCATGAATTGCTGAATGATCCTGAGATCCAAGCAGTATTCATATGTTCGCCTACTAATACACATGCAGCAATCATTAAAGAAGCGGCAGAAGCCGGAAAGCATATTTTCTGTGAAAAGCCTGTCAGCTTCTCGGTCGAAGAAACGGAAGAAGCACTCAATGCAGTAAAAAAGGCGGGCGTAAAGCTTCAAGTGGGTTTTAATCGTCGCTTTGATCCAAGTTTTCGAAAGGTTAGTAAACTTGTTCAAGAAGGTGAAATCGGATTACCACATATCCTGCGAATCACTTCCCGTGATCCTCAACCGCCAAGTGCGGATTACATTAAGGATTCAGGCGGTTTATTCATGGATATGACCATCCATGACTTTGATATGGCCCGGTACGTAATGGGAAGTGAAGTTGTCGAGGTATTCGCATATGGAGCTGTACTTGTGGATTCAGCCATCGGTGAAGCAGGCGATATTGACACCGCGGTCATTACGATGAAATTTGCAAATGGCGCACTTGGTGTCATCGATAACAGTCGTCGTGCAGTCTATGGATATGATCAGCGCCTTGAGATATTCGGGGATAAGGGCTCTGCGCAAGTTAATAACAACAGGGCAACAACTGTTGAAATCTCTACAAATGATCACGTGAAGAAAGAAAAGCCGCTACACTTTTTCCTTGAACGGTATTCCCAGGCATATATGGATGAAGTGACGGAGTTTGCCTCGGCATGCCTGGAGAACCATGAGGTGAGTTGTAATGGATTTGACGGTTTACAAGCTGAGCGGATTGCTAGGGCCGCGAAACGGTCGCTAGAAACAAGGATGCCAGTAAGTTTAAAGCAGGCTGAACAACCTGGAACACATGTTATTCGCTGAAAGTGAAATCAGCATTATTATCACCTATTGAAGATCAAGGACAGTTCCATCTAGAACAATTGAATGAGAGAAGGGGATACAATTCGGTAGTGTTCTTACTAACCGCATAAGGAGTAAATGATATGAAATTTTCAATATGCAGCTGGATTTTTGGAGATATGCCTATAGATAAGATCATGCGATTCGTGTCAGGAACAGGATATGATGCAATAGAAATACGGGCAGCCGTGAACGAATATGACTGGAAAGACATTTTACATCTGTCCAAAGAATTGTCCTTGGAAATTGGAGGGTTGACAGGCGATTCAGCCTGGCCCAATCAAGCACATGACTTGGCTAATGCCCATATTGAAAATCGTCGCAAAGCCATAGAATATTTTAAAAGGCAGATGGAGGCAGTGAAGGCGGTAGAGGGGAAATATCTTGTTGTGTGTCCTTCCGCTGTAGGAAAGACTTCACCAATGGGATTAAATGGTGATGACTGGAAATGGGCAGTTGATTCAGTTCAGGAATTAGTGGGAAAGGCATGTGAATTAAATATCACACTTGTGATTGAACCATTGAATAGGTACGAAAGTTGCCTAGTGAACAGTGGGGAAGATGCCTTGCGATTCGTACAGGAAGTGGGAAGTCCAAAGGTAAGGATGCTATTGGATTCATATCATATGAATATTGAAGAAGTAGATTTGGAAACCCCATTCCTGAAAACAAAAGAATATCTTGAAATCGTCCATGTAGCGGATAGCAATAGACAAGCCCTGGGGAGGGGACATATTGATTTTGGGAAAATCACATCCGGTATTAACCGATCTGGGTTCAATGGACATATTGTAGTGGAATGCATGGCACCGGGCGCTGATCCTTTTCAAGCAAGTAAAGGTTATCCCGCAATCGATTTAATTTATACCTATGCAGAAGAATCCTTACTCTATTTAAAAGAGCTTTCCATGGATCGAAGGTAAAGTCATTACAGGAAGTAGATTTTGTTTTTTTTAGATAAGGACTAATGATGGTTTAAATTTCTAAGTCCGATGGACGAATGGATAATCGTAAAACGGAACATTGACGAGCTTCCGCATTCTAAGAAATCAGGCAAATAGAATATCAAAAAAAGGGATCTGGTTTAGATCCTTTTTTTATTTGAAATATCTTCAAGATAACCCCAAATTCAAAATAATCATAAAAGGTACCTAGGGAAAAAGGATTATTTTTTTTCTGGTCGAATATATAATGAGCATGCTTTTAATATAAGGGGGAGATTGTAATGATGGATACTCCATTGATCATGACTCAAATCATTGAGAGAGCTGAAAAATATTTTCCAAAGAAAGAGGTAGTTTCGCGTACGGATGGTGGCATTCACACATTTACATATGCTGAGATTGCTGAGCGTACAAGAAGGCTGACCAGTAATCTTGAAAAATTCGGTATTCAAACAGGTGACCGTATTGGAACGCTTGCCTGGAACCATCATCGGCATTTAGAAGCTTATTTTGCGATTCCTTGTCATGGTGCTGTCTTACATACAATCAATATGCGTTTGTCCCCTCAACATGTTTCTTATATCGTCAATAGTGCGGAGGATCGATTATTATTGATAGATCCGGATGTCATCCCCCTTTTGGAAGCAATTAAAGATGAGTTAACGACAGTGGAAGGGTATATCATTATGACGGATAAAGATGAGCTGCCTGAAACGACCCTTTCACCTATATATCATTATGAAAAATTATTAGCCGAAGGAAATCCGAAACAGCCATTCATCCAAACCTTGGATGAAAATGCACCTGCCGGCATATGTTATACGTCCGCCACGACCGGGAACCCCAAAGGTGTGGTTTATTCGCATCGCGGAATTTTACTGCATGCGATTGCACTGGGGCTTGCCGATTCTACAGCAATAAGCGAGCGTGATGTGGCCCTTCCTGTCGTGCCGATGTTTCACGTGAATGCCTGGGGCATGCCTTTTGCCAGTGTCTGGTTTGGAACGAAGATGGTTTTGCCAGGACCCTATTTCACCCCAAAGATTTTGGCGGAGCTTATAGAGACGGAGAAGGTTACTATCGCAGCAGGGGTTCCGACGATATGGCTGGGCTTATTGAAGGAGCTGGAAGAAGGCAGCCATGATACGAGCAGCATTCGTGCCGTTTTATGCGGAGGGTCGGCTGCTCCGAAAAGCATGATTAAAACCTTTGAACAAAAGTATGGGATACCATTCCTGCATGCATATGGAATGACTGAAACAAGCCCGCTCGTATTTGTATCGAAACCCAAAAGCTATCAGGAAGACCTCCCTGAAGAAGAACTTTATGAGTTGAAGGCCAAGCAGGGCCTTGTTTCACCAATGATAGAAATTAAAGTGATCGGTCAGGATGGCGAAGTGAAGCCTGATGGGAAAGAAATGGGAGAATTGCTGATTAGGGGTCCTTGGATTGCCAATGAGTATTTTAAGGATGAGCGGTCAGGGGATACGTTTAAAGATGGCTGGCTTTATACAGGGGATGTTGTCACGATTGATGAAGAAGGATTCGTGAAAATCGTCGACCGGACTAAAGATTTGATTAAAAGCGGCGGTGAATGGATTTCTTCCGTGGATATAGAGAATGCCTTAATGGCCCATGAAGGAATCTTTGAGGCGGCGGTAATCGCAGTGCCTCACGAAAAGTGGCAGGAACGGCCGATCGCCTGTGTTGTCCTGAAGGAGGCATACAAGGGGCAAGTGTCCCAGGAAGACATCATCGGATTTTTAAAACCGCAGTTTGCAAAATGGTGGCTGCCGGATGAAGTGGTCTTTTTGCATGAAATCCCGAAAACCGGCGTTGGGAAGTTTTTGAAAAGGGCATTGCGTGATCAGCTTCAGGATAAATATATCAATAAATAATGGAATATTTGTTTAATTATAACTTTTCACCCTATTCTCATAATGGTTGATGAATATATAATAGATTCATAGAACGAAAGAGGAGGAAATAAATTGAGTATTGAATCCACATCACCTGCAGGCACTGTTTTAGTCACATATTCGGACAGGACGGCCACTGTTGCAATGAACCGTCCAGAGGCAATGAATTCTCTAAATCCGAAAATGCTGCATGATTTCATTAATGCCCTGAAGGAAGTAAGCGAGAATGATGAAGTGGACGTCGTCATTTTAAAAGGGAATGGGAAAGCGTTTTCCGCTGGTGGTGACATTAAGATGATGCTCTCGCCTGGAAAAGAAAACGCTTTCGATGAGCTGATGGATGGAATCAGTGAATTGGTGACCACCCTATACTTCATGCCTAAATTGACCATCAGTGCCATTCATGGTGCAGCTGCAGGGCTAGGGTTGAGTATAGCTCTTGCAACGGATCACCTTATTGCCGATTCGGAAAGTAAGGTTGCGATGAATTTCATCGGGATTGGATTAATCCCTGATGGCGGCGGACACTTCTTCCTTGAACGCCGTCTTGGTGAAGTGGGTGCGAAAGAATTGATCTGGGAAGGTAAAGTGCTTACAGCGCTTGAAGCAAAAGAAAAGGGCCTCATTCATGAAGTGGCAGACGGAACCTTGGAACATGCGGTAGAGAAAAAAGTGCAATCTTGGCTGCAAAGCCCGGTGCAGGCCATGATTAAAACGAAAAAGATCCTTAGTGAAAAAAATCGCCCACTATTAATTAAGATGCTTGAGATTGAAAAAGCTGCTCAGATGAAAATGCGCCAAACAGCGGACCACCAAGAGGGAATAAAAGCGTTCGTGGAAAAAAGGAAACCGAACTTCATTGGAAAATGAATAAGAAAGGCCGTCACTTTCCAGTGACGGCCTCAGTTTGTAGACAAAAGGGGTTCGGAATTAAAAAATTCTGAAC
>NZ_JVPL01000262.1:0-13997 GCF_001054655.1 Bacillus sp. 220_BSPC | reverse complement strand
TTGGTGCAATTACTCGTGAATTTCGCAGATTTACTCGTGAGTTTGGTGCAATTACTCGTGAATTTCGCAGATTTACTCGTGAGTTTGGTGCATTTACTCGTGAATTTTGCAGATTTACTCGTGAGTTTGACAGAATTTAACCCTATCATTATGAAGCGTTGCAAAGCTCTTCTCTCTGGATAAGGAATTCGTACAAATAAACAGCATGGGGGGAGATTGGATGATTGAGTTTCAAGGTGTTAAAAAGGTTTATCAAACAAAGAAACAGACTGTCGAGGCTTTGAAGGGCATTGATTTGACAGTGGAAAAGGGGGATATATTCGGGGTAGTCGGTTATAGCGGGGCCGGAAAGAGTACGTTGATCAGGTTGGTCAATTTGCTTGAACATCCTTCAGATGGTTCGGTGGTTGTTGGGGGCAAGGATTTAACCAAATTAAGCCCGAAGGAATTACGGGCAGAAAAGAAAAAAATCGGGATGATCTTTCAGCATTTCAACTTACTAAACTCAAAAACTGTTTTTGATAATATTGCCATGCCGCTGGTTTTATCGGGAACTCCGGCTAAGGAAATCAAAGAACGTGTAGGCGAGCTATTGGAGTTCGTTGGCTTATCGAGCAAAGCAAAGAGTTATCCGGAACAATTATCCGGCGGGCAAAAGCAGCGGATCGGCATTGCGAGGGCATTGGCTACGAATCCATCGATCTTATTGTGTGATGAAGCTACGTCGGCATTGGATCCACAAACAACGAGTGCAGTTCTGCAGCTCTTAAAAAAAATTAATAAAGAATACAATATCACCATTTTGCTAATCACTCATGAGATGTCTGTCATTCGGGAAATTTGCAATAAGGTAGCGGTCATGGAGGGCGGCTGCGTCGTTGAACAAGGTTCGGTTTTCGAAGTTTTTGCCAAGCCGCAAACGGATATTGCAAAAAACTTCGTGAGAACGGTCATACATGACGAAATTCCACAAAGTTTCTTAAAAAGCATAGGGTCCCATATCCCGATTATTTGGAAAATTAATTTTATTGGAACTACTTCGGGTACTCCTTTACTTTCAACCATCTCGAAGAAATATGATGTTCATTTAAGTGTCTTATCAGCCAATATTTCTGAAATCCAGGAAACGCCTTTCGGGAATTTGATCATCGAAGTAACGGGGAGCAAAAATGAGGTCGACAGGGCTTATCAATATATTAAAGATGAGGGGATTCTCGTCCAGGAGGTGCAAGTATAAATGGGTAATACGCTTTGGGGAATGGAAATAACGGCAGACCAGCTGTCGACAGCTTTCGGTGACACACTTTATATGGTAGCCATCTCATTGATATTTTCCGGATTGATCGGGCTTCCGCTCGGTATCCTGCTTGTCATTACAAGAAAGGGTCACATCCTGGAGAATAAATGGATTTTTAATGTATTGAACCCGATCATCAATATCCTGCGGTCCGTTCCTTTCATCATCTTGCTTGTAGCACTCATTCCGTTTACAAGAATGATTGTCGGCAGTGCAATCGGAACGAATGCGGCCATTGTTCCGCTAATCTTTTACGCGGCTCCTTATATTGCCCGGCTTGTGGAAAACTCGCTGTTGGAAGTGGACAAAGGGATCATCGAGGCAGCTCAGGCGATGGGGGCGACAACATGGCAAATCATTTACCGCTTTTTGATTCCCGAGGGACTTAGTTCGTTAATCCTGACATTTACAACAGCGACAATCGGGCTTGTTGGATCTACGGCGATGGCAGGTGCCGTCGGTGCAGGCGGGGTCGGGGATTTAGCCTTGGCTTACGGTTACCAAAGGTTCGATACGATGACGATGATCGTCACAGTGGCGGCGCTCGTGATCATCGTTCAATTATTGCAATCCACCGGGAATTTTGTTTCAAGAAAAATCAGAAGAAGATAAAACTAACAGGAGGCAGGAAAAATGAAAAAAATCTTATTAACGATCATGGTATTGGCATTGGCCATCGTGGCTGCAGCATGCGGGAACAAAGAGGGTGCTTCAGGGAGTTCGGATGATGTGAAAACAGTGAAAGTCGGTGTCAGTAGCGGGGATACGAGAACATGGGAATACATTGTCGATTTGGCGAAAGAGGACGGACTTAATATCGAACTGGTCACTTTCAATGATTATATCCAACCAAACCTTGCGTTAAGCGAAGGTGAAATTGATGCCAATTCATTCCAAACGGTCGCCTATTTTGATGAATTCGTTCAAGATCAAAATCTGAAATTGGAGGCCATCGGGTCGACTGTCATTGCACCTATGGGCCTTTATTCGAAAAAACATAAAAGTCTCAAAGATCTTCCGGATGATGCTACGGTAGCCGTTCCGAATGAAGCAACAAACTTTGGCCGTGCACTGCTCCTGCTTCAGGAAGCTGGATTGATTACATTGAAAGAAGAATTCAATGGATCGGGATCATTGGAAATCATTAAGGAAAATCCGAAAAACCTGAAAATCCAGCCTGTTGCTGCCGGCAATACACCGCGTCTATTGGATGATGCCGATGCTTCAGCCATCAATAATAACTTTGCCGTCGAAGCAGGCCTTACATTAAAAGATTCTTTATTCCATGAAAGTAAAACGGCGAAACCATATATTAATATCATTGCAGTTAAAAAGGGTAATGCCGATCGTCCTGAGCTGCAAAAATTAGTGGAGCTTTATCAATCGAAAGAAGTGGAAGCGTTCATTGAAAAAACGTTTAAAGGAAACACCATTCCTGCCTATGTTTCTGTAGATGAATTAGTGAATTACCAGGATGCATGGACAAAACCAGCTAATGAAAAGTAATGGATGTATTCAAGAAAAAGGGGAGATTAAGACATGGCGAGAGAATCAGTGCTGAAGCAGCATAAGCAAATCATTGAAGACCATATCGACCTTCATTCCGAATTATATATCGAAACGAGCCAAGCCATTCATGCCAAACCTGAAATTGGGAATCAAGAGTTCTTCGCTTCGGATACATTAACCGGAATACTTCAAAATGAAGGATTTGAAGTGACCCGCAATATTGCCGGGCATGAAACAGGGTTCATCGCCAAAAAAAACTCTTCAAAGAAAGGACCTACAATTGCCTTTTTAGCCGAGTATGATGCATTGCCGGGTTTAGGCCATGCTTGCGGCCATAATATCATCGGCACAACGAGTGTGGCGGCAGGCATTTCCCTGGCTCAAGTGCTGGAGGAAACGGGCGGAGAGGTGATCGTTTTCGGAACACCGGCTGAAGAGGGCGGGCCGAATGGAAGTGCAAAAGGAAGCTTTGTGAAGCACGGTCTATTTGATGGGGTGGATGCGGCCATCCTTATCCATCCTGCAGGAAAAACGGGTGTAACAAGTCCGTTTTTGGCTGTCGACCCCCTTGATTTTCATTTTTACGGGAAGTCAGCACATGCAGCAGCTGCACCTGAAGAAGGCGTGAATGCACTTGACGGGGTGATTCAGCTGTTCAATGGCATTAATGCTTTGCGCCAGCAGCTCCCGCCCGAGGTCAAAATTCACGGAATCATCACCAATGGCGGGGAAGCGCCTAACATCATTCCTGATTATGCTTCCGCCAGATTTTACATTAGGGCAACAACATGGAAACTTTGCCAAGAAGTATCCAATAAAATACGTGCTGTTGCTGAAGGGGCAGCACTTGCCACCGGAAGCACGGTTAAAGTGGAACGTTTCCAAAATGAAGTACTCGATTTTGTCATCAATCCAGTTCTAGATGAACTGCTAAAAGAAGAACTGACTCAATTAGGGGAAGCGGTGGCTCCTCGAAAAGAGAGTGGCTTTGGCTCGACGGATGCAGGTAATGTAAGCCATGCAGTGCCGACAGCACATCCTTATATAAAAATTGGACATGATGAGTTGATTGCCCATACGAATGAATTCCGCGACTGTGCCAAATCTCCTGCTGGAGACAAAGCCATCCTGACCGGAGCAAAAGCTCTAGCACTTACAGGGTATAAATTGCTTTCGGATAAAGACCTGTTGGATCAAGTGAAAGCGGCATTTCATGAGGCGAAGCAAACGGAAAAATTTTGAGTAGCAGCCATTATTTTTTCGATTCTTGTATAATCACCTAATAACCTTATTATCTCGTTAATCCCTGTGATTCTTGCGTTATACATTATTGTCACGAACAGTTATAAGTAAAGGAATGAATTTTATTTGTTTCTTTCTTATTCTGTTCTTTTTATTTCCCGTCACTTTCTGCATAAAATCCTTCAAATTCTTACTTAATTGAGTAACTTCTTTCCTGACATTTCAGATTCCCCCTACAATTTTTCACTCTATAACAATTGGTATAGCAGGTTTAGCCTTTACTTGTTGACATTTTAGTACGGTCGTACTAAAATGTGGGTATGGTGAAAACAAAAGATAAAATCATTCGAAAATCAGTAGAACTTATCTCTCTATATGGTTATGTTAATTTTTCCATCGGAAATGTTGCTAAGGAGGTTCAGGTAAGTAAAGGTGTTGTAAATTACCATTTCCCTCAGAAAGAATTATTATTGGAAGCAATAATTACTCAATATTATGAAAAAGCGGCCATTTATATGGGAGAGCACATGATCTTGGAGGAAGATGCAAAAAGGATGTTAGAATCATACATCGAGTCTAACTTAAGATTCGTGTCGGAAAATAAAGCAGAAACATTGGCAATAACGGAAATAGTACTTAACGGAAGAAATGAAAACGGAGAATTGATCTTTGTGGATGAAAATAACAGCATATTAAATCCACTAATCGAGATTTTTCAATACGGGCAGGATGTTGACAGGAGTTTTAGAAAATTTCCTCCTGAAATAATGGCTAGAGCAGTTAGAAACGTAATTGATAGCTTTAGTTCAACGATCGCAAAAGAAGAAATGACTGATATTGATTCTGTAATAATGGAAATAAAAACCATATTTGATAAAGCCACCGAAAGAAGTGATTAATAATGTCTAAAATTACGAATGAAGTACTAAGATTTATAGGGATTGTCCTATTTATATTTGCAGTTCAGGGATTGATAAGACCATTGTTCAACATGTTTTTTGGTCATTCGTTAACTTTTAACTTATTCTCTCTTCCAAGTACAGCTTCACTCGTCCTCTATGTGATCATTTTAGTATTAGGAATATGGTTAGTTAAAAAGACAAAACCATTCGACAGTGAAAAAAAATAATGGCTTTATAAAACATTGCCTTTTTCCCCAGGAAAAAAATAGTTGACTACGGAGCATGTAGTTAGTATTATAATAATACCAAGTAATTAAATAGGAATTATGGGTTAATTGACCGGAAAACCGGAGACTTTTCTTTCATGTAAAGAGGTGTCTCCGGTTTTTTTGTGAATGGGCAAGTCAATACGTATTAAAAAGGAGGATTTATCATGGGTTCATTATTGCGTAAAGCCATTGAGAAAAAAAGGAACTTCCTGATCAACAAGTTGATTAACAAGGGAGTTTACAAAAAGAATGACATCCATCTATTTGAATTGACCTTAACCGATTTAGAGAATGAATATATTAAAATAAGTAAAATTGAGGAGAAGGAATCCGACGATCATTCCCCCTGTCTAAGGAAACATTTCATATTCTATGAGAATAGAAGGAGAGGGTGAAATGGGGAAGGGCTTGGAAGAAAGGCGGAAGGAATTAATCTATAAACTTATGGTCCATACTGTAAATAAAACGGTGGAACAGCTTATGAAGTTAACCTTGAAAGAATTGGAAAAAGAATATAAAAAGGTTCAAAATGACTGTCACCCCCATAGTGATGCGGGTTCTATACATTGGGTCCATACAAAACGGCAGTAGGGTGAATGTGGAACATTAATTCACCATAAAAAATTTCATCATTTTGCTAACGGCTGCTTGTGCTGATTCTGCATGATATTTTGAATGGTAAGGGTCGCTGAATCCGTGTTCCCCCATGAATTTATGAACTTCGACATCCTTACTTTCTAAAGCTGAAATTAACTCATCGACATTAAATGATGGCTCTTCTAGTGGGAAAAATAGCAGTGCAGGGCATCGTGGCGCCAATTCTGCATAATTCCTAATACGCGAACCGTAGTAACCAACAATTCCATCGACACCCTCTTCCTCACTGCACAGCCAAGCTACAGTTGCCCCTGCACTGAATCCAAGAATGAAAATCTTTTGGTATTCATCTTTAATATCCGATATTATATCCTTTATCTTATATAAAGCATCCATGAAACCTACGTTCTCCATAAAATGTCGATAAGCAGCATCCTCTTGGGAATAATCAAATGGCATCCCACGTCCTAACAAATCCGGACAGATCACATCAAAACCTTGATTTGATAATAACTCACAATAACCCTGCATATGTTGATTCAGTCCATATATTTCGTGAATGACAATGATGACAGTATCGGATTTTTTCTGTATGTGCAGCATTTTTTACCTCCTTATGCGAATTTCTTCTATTATAAATACAGCCGTCTCCCTTCAGACGCTATATACGAAGGGGCATAGCAGTGATTTTTTAATAAACATGGAAATGAACTTGGTTCTCTTTCAAATGAATGATTAGGTATAGGGAAGTTCTTTTCCTTCTAAACATGCCTTTAAGTTAGCCAAACTAAGTTCATATCCGTCCATGTTAATGGATACTCTAGTGCCTTCGGATTCTGGGAATATTTCAAAAGTGAAAACGAGTTTATCCGTATCCGAAGAATAAGAAAACCTTTCGTAAGGGATTATCTCTTGGATTGTAAAGCTCATTGGGATGCTTTCATTCTCTTTAAGATTGTTATGTGCACTAGGCATTAACACGAAGATTGCCTTCTCTCCAACCTGGAGTTTAGGAATATTCCATTTTGAACCCGGGGCATACCATTTAGAAATGATTTCATCATTCGTGATCGCATTCCAAACCGTTTCCTGGTTTTCATGAATTAGAACAGAGTTCCTATCATTATTCATTTGACTAACCTCCGTATTTTTCCTTGGATTATATAGAAAGTTCAGGAAATATACAAGACACCACTAAGATTCTTTAACCGCGTGACAATATTGTAAGACGGCAGCTTAAACTGTTAGGAAGAACGATGGCGATATATTTCCTTTCTCTTTAATATGTAAGAAAAAGAGGAAGGTTGGGTATGAAATGGACTTTTTTGAGTTGAATACCAATGTATTCAGAATGATCAATGACTTAGGGAAACAGTACGATTATTTAAACCCTTCTGCCATTTTCATTGCCGAGTACATGGTATTTTTATTAGCTTTGGCAGTCATCGTAATATGGTTCACTCGAAATGAACAGAGTAGGATGATGGTTGTTTGTGGGATGATTACGTTTGTAATGGCTGAAATGATGGGAAAAATGGCAGGGAGGTTACATTCGAACAATCAGCCATTTGCCGAATTGGACAATGTTCATAAGTTAATTGAAAAAGCAGTGGATAATTCATTTCCAAGCGACCATACCATCTTGTTTTTCTCGTTTTGTGTATCTTTTTGGCTTTTCAAAAGAGGATGGTGGTTGTTATGGATCATGTTGGCTTTCCTTGTTGGCATTTCCCGTATTTGGGTAGGTGTCCACTTTCCGGCGGATGTGCTGGCAGGAGCAATACTGAGCACCATTTCAGGATTGGCGGTTTACCTTGTTGTTCCTAAAATAAGCTTGATTCACAAATTATTAGGGGGATATGAGAGGTATGAAGAAATGGTTCTATCCCCGTTAACTAAATCGAAGGAAAAAAAATCAAAGGATTTGTAAGCGAAAACAGGGTTGCTCAGGCAGCCTTTTTTTATAATACAAAAATATCCATATGGTGATTCTGATGGTAAAATTAAGTGAAAGCAATCCATCGCAATGGGGGGATTAATATTGATTGATATCCAAGAAATCAAAGACATTATCAGGCATCGCTATCCATTTCTTTTAGTTGATAGAGTTTTGGAACTGGAAGAAGGAAAGAGGGCGGTTGCCATTAAAAACGTCACGGCAAATGAAGAGTTTTTTTCTGGTCACTTTCCCGATTACCCAGTGATGCCAGGTGTGTTGATCGTAGAGGCATTAGCACAGGTAAGTGCTGTTGTCATGCTTACAAAAGAAGAAAATAAAGGACGGATCGGGCTTTTGGCCGGGATCGATGGATGCCGTTTTAAAAGGCAAGTAAAACCAGGGGACCAATTACGTTTAGAAGTGGAGATTACTCGCTTGAAAGGTCCTATCGGTAAAGGAACAGGCAGGGTTACTGTCGAGGGGGAAACTGTATGCGAGACAGAGCTCATTTTTGCTTTTGGTGATTGATGGTGATACCGATAAAAAAAGCTTACGGGTATGTGACAAGAATCAATAATGGAGAAACACAGGTATTGGTTTTTCAACATCCCATTAAGGAAGCCGGTATACAGATACCCAAGGGAACGGTGAAGCCTCAAGAAGATGCTTACCAAGCAGTGATCAGGGAAATGAAAGAAGAAACAGGTCTGGAAAATTTTCATGTGGAGAAATTAATAACAGAAGATTTTTGGGAGAACGTCGATGGTGCCATACATAATAGATATTTTTATCAAATAAGGGTATCGAATGTTCCTGATGAATGGGACCATCAGCCGACGGGTGGAGGAGATGAAGCGGGGCTGACATTTCATTTCTTCTGGATTTCATCCGAACATGAAGTGCAACTTATCAAAGGGCATGGAGATTATTTAGACCGGATATTTACCTAACCTGCAGTTTATCACAGCCGGCCAAGATCATTATTGATCTTGGCCGGCTGTTTTTTAATGATCAGGTTTGTTTCTCGGTCATGAAAGTTTTTACGGTTGGCGGTTCATATGTAATGAATTGATCAAGAAGCCCATTTGGTTCAACATCCACCAGCGCCATGGAACGGAATTTTTCATGCAGGAACTGTTCGTCGGACATATGGTTGAATAAAGCGACCAAAGGATCATAATAGTGATTGATATTTAAGAGTCCGCAAGGTTTTTGATGAAGACCAAGCTGAGCCCAAGTGAAAATTTCAAAGAATTCTTCCAATGTTCCTGGCCCGCCTGGCAAAGCCATGAACCCATCTGCAAGCTCAGCCATTTTTGCTTTTCTTTCATGCATGGATTCCACGACGATCAGCTCGGTTAAGTTCTTATGTGCTATTTCCTTTTTTTCCAGGAAATCCGGCATTACGCCAATTACATTTCCGCCTGCTTCCAAGACGGAATCTGCAACTGCACCCATGATTCCTACACTTGAGCCTCCATAAACAAGGGTAATCTTACGTTTTGCCAATTCCTTACCCAGTTTTTTAGCCTCTTCTACATAGACAGCAGATGCACCTTTGCTTGATCCACAAAATACAGCTAGACTTTTCAAAATATCACATCTCCCATTTAGTAATCTTCCTTTCTTATCATACAAAATTAAAGGGGATTTGTTAAACTTGAATGATAAAAAAGAAGGGTGGATGGATATGAACGTCACTGAATTTCAACAATGGGTAAAAGATTATTATGAAGCACGGGGATGGTCAGAATTGGACATTTTCATTCGCATTGGCTTTTTGGCAGAAGAAACTGGCGAGGTTGCACGAGCCATTCGCTCCCTTGAGATCGGCAGGGATAGACCTGATGAAGTTATTGGTTCGTTTGAAGAGAACATACAGGAGCTAACCGAAGAATTGGGAGATGTGTTAGGAAACTTGATTGTGATTGCGAACAAATACAATATCCCCTTGGAGGAAGTGTTCAATGCCCATAAAAAGAAACTATCTGAACGTTATAATCAAGCATAAGTTTCTTCTCGTTTAATAGGTGAACAAGAAGTTAATTTCAGTAAACCTGTGAAAGAGCTGTGACTATCAGCTCTTTTTCTTATGGGGCAAACGATAGTTTATCATTCCATTTTATTCCTTAAAAAGAAATACTTTCAGTCTTTTATCCCCCTCCATTAATAAAGAATTCACAAAATATGGGTAGTATGCGCGATTGAGATTGGATTTTATTGGGTATACACTTGGATTAAAGGAATGAACGTTCATTCCGCACCTTGAAAAAAAGGGGGGGATCATTATGATCACGGCAGCAAATAAACGAGACAGTATAGTAAAAAGCGCTTTAGTGCTTTTCGCAGAACGGGGATATGATGCGACGACGATTCCGATGATTGCTGCATCGGCAGGAGTTGGAGCGGGTACCATTTATCGTTATTTCGAGAATAAGGAAGTGCTGGGCAACAAGATCTTTCAAGAGTACTTGGATATTTTCACTGAAACGGTCAAGAATGGATTTCCTCATGATGATTCAATTCGCACGCAGTTTCACCATATTTTTAAAACGATGGTTCACTTTACAACCGAGCAGGACCAAGCTCTTTATTTTATTAAAATCCATAGTGGGGCCCATTTTTTAAATGAAGATAGTCATGCCAGCTTTCAAGGGCTATTGAATATATTCAAAAACTTCTTTGATTCAGGAAAAGAGAAAAAAGAAATTAAGGAGCTTCCTTCCTCAGCTTTGATTGCCATCATTTACGGAGCTTTTCTTGAGCTTGAGCGACTTGTTCGCATCGGGGAGTTAGAACCTGACCCAAAACTTTTGGCGGATGTGGAAGAAAGCTTTTGGGATGCAGTGCGATTGCATGTTTAAGACACTTTCAATATAAACGGAATGAACGTTCATTCCGCAATCTAACTATCGTAAAGAGGTGCTAATAAAATGGAAAATACAACTCAGTTTCCACAGCCAAAGACATATGGCCCCCTAGGCAGCCTGCCTATCATTGATAAGGATAAGCCGCTTCAGTCTTTCATGAAGCTGGCACGAGAATTTGGGCCGGTTTTTCAGTTTCAATTTCCAGGTCGAATCACTACATTCGTATCCAGTGCTGCCCTCGCTAAAGAAATATGTGATGAAACAAGGTTTGATAAGAAAGTCGGTCCAGCCCTGCAGAAAGTGAGGGCGTTTGGCGGTGATGGTCTCTTCACAAGTGAAACGAAGGAACCGAATTGGAAAAAGGCCCATAACATCCTGCTGCCCAGCTTTAGCCAGCAGGCAATGAAGGGCTATCATACTAAAATGGTGGATCTTGCTACCCAACTCATTCAAAAATGGGCTCGCCTGAATCCGGCTGATGAGATAGATGTTCCTGAAGATATGACACGATTGACCTTGGATACGATCGGACTATGCGGGTTCAATTACCGCTTTAACAGTTTTTATCGGGAGACCACCCATCCATTCGTCAACAGTATGGTGCGTGCGTTGGATGAAGCGATGAGCCAAACGCAGCGGCTTGGAATCCAAGATAAACTGATGATCAAATCTAAAAAACAATTCAGGGAAGACATTCAATATATGTTCTCTCTAGTGGATGAATTGATTGCTGAACGAAAACAAAATGGCGATCACGGAGAGGATGACCTTCTTTCCCATATGTTGAAAGGAGTCGATCCTGAAACGGGTGCATCACTGGATGATGAAAATATTCGTTTCCAAATCATTACCTTTTTAATAGCTGGGCATGAAACGACGAGCGGTCTCCTATCGTTCGCCATCTATTTCCTCATGAATAACAGAGACAAGTTAAAAAAAGCGCAGCAGGAAGTCGATGAAGTGCTGGGTGATGATGTTCCTGATTATAAACAAGTGAAAAAACTGAAATATGTCCGGATGGTACTGAATGAAACGCTTCGTCTGTGGCCGACAGCTCCGTCGTTTTCCGTTTATGCGAAAGAAGATACCATCCTGGATGGAAAATACAATGTGAAGAAAGATGATGTGTTCTCACTGCTCATTCCCGAGCTTCACCGTGATCCATCCGTTTGGGGTGATGACGTTGAATCGTTCATTCCTGAGCGGTTCGAGGATTTGGATTCCATCCCTTATCATGCGTATAAACCGTTTGGAAACGGGCAGCGCGCCTGTATCGGACAGCAGTTTGCCCTTCATGAAGCGACACTGGTACTTGGCATGGTTTTACAGCACTTTGACCTGATCGATCATGAAGAATATCAATTGGAAGTTAAAGAAACATTGACTCTTAAACCGGACGGATTGACCATGCGCGTTTCACCGAGGAAGCCGGCGATGTCGTTTACCGTTGCTTCTTCAGAACCAAAGTCTCCGGAAAAAGGTGCCGCGGTATCTCCAACCGAATCAGTACATGGAACACCATTACTCGTCCTGTTTGGATCAAACATGGGAACAGCGGAAGGTATTGCTCGCGACCTTGCCGAAACAGGGAAGCGGCAAGGCTTCCATGCCGAAGTTGCCCCTTTAAATGATTACACCGATCGGCTTCCAAAAGAAGGAGCTGTTCTCATAGTCTCGGCATCTTATAATGGAAATCCCCCTGATAATGCAGGTGACTTCGTTTCATGGCTGAAGGAAAACCATGGTGGCACATTGGATGGTGTTCACTATGCGGTCTTCGGCTGCGGGGACCGCAATTGGGCCAATACGTACCAACGCATTCCAATCTTCATTGATGAGCGGCTGGAACAAAAAGGAGCAGTGCGGCTGACAGAAACAGGCTATGGGGATGCAAGCGATGACTTTGAAGGGGATTACGAGAAATGGTCAGAAGCCCTTTGGCCGAATCTTGCCGAAACCCTGAACATTGAAGTGAATAAGAATGATAGGGAAGTCAGCTCGATTACGATGAACTTCGTAAGTGATGTGAGCGGCACACCGCTTGCCCGCACCCATCATGCGTTTACATCCATTGTAAAAAGGAATACTGAATTACAGCATGAAGATAGCGGAAGAAGTACACGTCATATCGAATTAACGCTGCCAGAGGGAATACACTATCAGGAAGGCGATCATCTCGGGGTGCTTCCGCAAAATCCAGCGGAACTTGTCGAGCGAGTGCTCAGTCGATTTAACCTAAACGGCCAAGATTACGTGAATCTGACTGGGGATTCCGGAAAGGCTGCGCATCTTCCTACAGGAAAACCGGTAAAACTGGAAGAGTTACTATCAAACCATGTCGAGTTCCAAGAACCCGCCACCCGATCTCAAATACGGGCGCTTGCCACACATACGGTATGTCCTCCACATGTAAAAGAACTTGAAGATCTGCTATTGGATAATACCTATAAAAAAGAAATCCTGAACAAGCGCATAACCATGCTTGACCTAATCGAAAAGTATCTTGCATGTGAAATCCCGTTTGAACGTTTCCTGGCTTTACTGCCACCTTTAAAAGCAAGATACTACTCCATCTCAAGCTCACCACTCCACAACGAAGGAGAAGCAAGCATCACCGTAAGCGTCGTCCGTGGAGAAGCCTTGAGCGGCAACGGGGAATACAAAGGAATTGCATCGAATTATTTGGCAGAACGCTCCCAAGGAGACAAAATAGCCTGCTTTATCAATACGCCGCAATCCAACTTCCAGCTGCCGAAGCAAACAGAAAAACCAATCATCATGATCGGCCCTGGAACAGGCATTGCACCATTCAGGGGATTCATACAATCACGTCGCGCCTTGAAAAAGGTGAAACCCTAGGGACGGCCCACCTCTACTTTGGATGCCGTAATCCGGAACACGATTTCCTCTATCAAGAAGAACTCGTCCAAGCCGAACAAGAGGGCCTTGTAACACTGCACACCGCTTACTCCAGATGTCCCGGTCAAGAAAAAACATATGTCCAGAACCGATTGGCGGAAAACGCCCAAGACATCCTTCCTTTATTAAAAGAAGAAGGAGGACACCTATACATCTGCGGAGACGGAAGCAAAATGGCGCCAGATGTTGAACGAACCATAATTGACAGCTATATGCATATCTATCAAACACACAGAGAAGAAGCCACAGAATGGCTGCAATCATTAGAGGAGAATGGCAGATATGCGAAAGATGTTTGGGCAGGAGCATAAATAAGAAAAGCAGCGATCCTTAAAGGAATCGCTGCTTTCTTATGAAAATACGAACTCATGAGTAAAATAGCGAAACTCACGAGTAAATTGCAAATTCACGAGTAAAATAGCAAAACTCACGAGTAAATTGCGGAAATTCACG
>NZ_JVPL01000261.1:0-16638 GCF_001054655.1 Bacillus sp. 220_BSPC | reverse complement strand
TAAACTGTACCCTATAGAGTAGACACCTAAAAAAGTCTCCTATAGGGTACTTTTTTGTATAATTAAGAAACACAACGAGAAAACACAACATGGGACTGGAGAAGGTTATGAGTAAAAAGCTTTTTACAGAGAAAGAAATCAAACTACTATCATCTAATAATTATGTTAAATCTGTAAGTTCAAAAGGAATTACTTATACTGATGAATTTAAGCATATATTTATAGCGGAAAAACAGAAAGGCAAGTTCGTAAGGCAAATATTTGAAGAATTTGGGTTTGATGTAGAGGTTTTGGGGACGGAAAGAATTAAATCAGCGAGTAAGAGATGGCAAGCAGTTTACGAGAAGAACGGGATTATTGGTTTATGTGACACTAGAGCAGGAAATTCAGGGCGCCAAAAGGAAAGAAAACTTACCCTAGAGGAGAAAAATGCTCGCTTAGAAGCACAAATCAACTTACTAAAGGCAGAAAACGAACTGTTAAAAAAGATTCGTTTTGCAGAAAGGGGGATGAAGAAGTAGTTCTTCCTCCTTTCCAAAAATATATCCTAATTCGCTCCGTGATTGAAAAATATCAACTAAAACATATGGTGAAATACCTTTGTAAAATAGTCGGTGTTTCAAGAAGTGGTTATTATAATTACTTCTCAGTGAAATCACAGGAAAAAAGAATTCGAAAAGATGAAAAGGATGAGGTAGTGAAAGAAATCATCATAAAAGCATTCCATTTCAAAAATCGTAAGAAAGGGGCTCGTCAGATCAAAATGACTTTGGCGGGTCAATTTAATGTTGTCTATAATTTGAAGCGTATCCGGCGAATCATGAAGAAGTACAGCATTATATGCCCTATTCGGAAGGCAAATCCGTACAGACGAATGATGAAAGCCACTCACGAGCACCGTGTGGTGCCGAATCTTTTGAAGAGGGAATTCAAACAGGAAGTTCCAGGTAAAATACTACTGACAGATATCACATATTTGTTCTATGGCCAAGGAAAGAAAGCTTATCTATCAACGATTAAGGATGCTTCGACCAATGAAATTGTGGCTTACCATGTATCAGATCGCATTACCATGGACCTGGCTACGGAAACCCTCCTCAAGTTAAAGAAAAATCGAAGATTTCACAAAGCAAAGAATGCCTTTATCCACTCTGATCAGGGAACTCATTATACCCATCCGGACTTTCAGAAATTAGTAAAAAAACTGGGATTAGGCCAGTCGATGTCAAGGCGCGGGAACTGCTGGGATAATGCACCTCAAGAATCTTTTTTTGGCCATTTTAAAGATGAAGCCTCTATTAAAGCATGTTCAACTTTAGATGAATTAAAAAAAGAAATTAAGCAATATATGACGTATTACAATCACTACAGATACCAATGGAATTTAAAAAAGATGACTCCTGTTCAATACAGAAATCATCTTTTTCAAGCTGCCTAGGCTTTTTTTAAACTGTCCTTTACAAAGGGTACATTTCAGAATGCAGCCCTGGTTTTTTTCATGTCGTGAATATCATTCGTTTATTATTCCGCATTTTCGGTTCTATGGGCAAGCCTGCTTGAAGCGGCAGCGGCAATTGCCCCAACGATATCATCTAAAAAGGTGTTCACCTTACCTGTGCTTTTATCATTTAAATATTTTAAGATACCCGGCTTTTGTTTATCGATGAAACCATAATTGGTAAAGCCGATGGACCCATAAACATTCACAATTGAAAAAGCCAATATTTCATCGACCCCATATAGGCCTTCATCTATTTCAATGATGCTCAGCAAAGGCTCCTCGAGCAGTTTTTTCTCAGCAAGAATATCCAACTGTATGCCGGTAAGGATGGCATTTTGGACCTCGCGTTTTGAAAGGACCCGTTCGACATTGTGAAGGCAATCTGACATTTGGAGGTTTTCATGGTAGCCGGATTGTAAATACATGACAAGCTCAGCGATATCCTCCAATTTCACTCCTCGTTCAATTAGCCATTTCCGAGCCGTTTTTTCAGACATTGATTGTTCAATATTAGCCATTTCATCACCCATTTCTCTATATTTTAAAGGGATATTTCTAATGCAGGTAGTTTGATTTGATTAAACTGAAAACCTATGGAAGATGTTTTGATTGGAATTTCTAAATAAGGTTTCGATAATCATTCAGAAAACGGGTTATTCCACATATATATAAGTATATGATGTCCAATATTTCTATTATATCCATTTGATGAAGGAGGCCATTCCATGATAGAAGAAATCATTTTTAATAATTATGGCATACAGGTGGAGCTTGAAGAAGCCAATGTCAGGTTTCCAAGCTTCCGTTCAGGAAATATGGTGTACAGTATCGTTCCTATTGAAAATATGGAGCAGGAGGAATTAGTGGAACGGTATAAAATGTCTCAACATCTGATTTCACAAGGTGATCGTCACGTATCCGCCTTTGTCCTTGCCAATCATGGAAGTTATGTTTCGGAAGCGGATGAACAATTATTCATCCTTCTCGCCAATCAGGCATTGGAAGGTCCGAGAAATTTCAACCCGGGGAGACGTCTGGCAAGATTCCATCAGCGTGGTCGAACGATTAATGAAACGATTCGAACATGTTCAAGGATCGGTAAATGGAAAGAGCTCTGGGAACAAAGGATCGATCAGTTAGAAAAGATTTGGCGGGATAAGCTCAACGCCCATCCTGATAACCAGTTTGAAAAATTATTTATAGAAACCTTTCCCTATTATATGGTCCTGGGTGAAAATGCGATTCAATATTTAGTCGACACGGAAATAGATGATACCCCGCAAATTGTCGATAGCGGAACGGTATGTTATGAACGTTTTTTACATGATACCTGGAAAAGCAATAAGTGGATGAAAAATCCGTTCGATTGGGTATTCGACCACGGAACCAGGGATGTCGCGGAATGGGTGAGGGAACATTATTTTCAAAATGTGCATACCCATCAGCGGGGCATTGGCCATTTCTTTCACGAATATCAGTCCATAGAACCCTTCTCCAGTTTTTCAGCCCGGTTGTTATATTCGAGGATGCTGTTTCCCATTCATTATTTTGAAACGGTGGAAGAGTATTTTTCAAAAACGACGGAATCAAGGTCGAATGAATTGGAGGATAAAATAGCTTCGATCACGAAATCCTCCCAACAATATGAGTTCTTCCTCAAACATTTTTATGAATTGGCAGAGGTCCCTGCCAAGCAATATGATTTGCCTAAAATTGACTGGATTTAGATAAAAACGGGAAAGAAATATGATTCATTCTTACTTACTATGTTATGATGATAACAAGATTTTTTAGAATAATTAGATATTTAATCAATGCGGAAGGATGGGATCATGAAAAGATTGATGATGGCCGCCCTTATAGCCTTTTTAATCATCCAAACGGCGAATCTTGCGAAAGCTGAATCGAAAACAAGTTGCGAATCGACTCAATTCAAGATTGTCATGAAGTCTGAAGCGGATGTGAAAGAAAAGGCGTCGGCTGCCAGTAAAACGTTAAATACGTATAAGAAAAATAAAGAATTATCGGCAAAGGGGAGAACTGGAAACTGGTATAAAATCTGTCACGCAAATAAGGCCGCATATATCAATATGGCAGATGTAAAAGAGGTTTTCAGTGCTGATGAAAAAGCTCTTCTGAAGAAATTCGATAGGAGGAAAGGCGTTAACCAAGTTGTATCGGCGACAGGTAAATCGATGAGTGATACGAAGGTCACGATCCAAACTTATGAGAAGAAACAAGGGGAATGGCGCCGGGCATTGAAGAAGATGGAGGGTGTCATTGGGAAGAACGGCTTCACGAAGAGCAAAAAAGAGGGGGATGGGAAATCCCCGGTTGGAATTTATTCCTTTGGTACGGCCTTTGGGAGCGAAACGAAGCCGGCCGGAATGAAAATGAGTTATAAGAAAACGACCAAATATGACTACTGGATTGATGATCAGACATCCAGGGATTATAACAAGTGGAAAACCTATAAAGGAAATCCTTCGGTTAAATGGAAGTCTTTTGAAAGGATGAATCATGAACTCTATAGGTATGGAGCGGTCATCAATTATAATACGGATCCCATCATAAAAGGAAAAGGCAGTGCAATCTTTCTCCATATATGGAGAGGGGATACAAAACCGACGGCGGGATGTACAGCCACGGCCGAAAGGAATGTCCTCAGTTTATTGAAGTGGATGGATCCCGTACAAAAGCCGCATATTGTAATGGGTACAAATGATTCATTGAAGAGCGTTAAGTAATAATCATAATAATCATCAAAATGGTTTTCCCATAAAAAAATTAACGTTACCCGTTCTTACTCGTTCAAGGGATGGACGAAAAAAGTTCGTGCATCCACCTTTTCTAACTATTGATAATTATGTGAATTAAACTTATAATGTCTACTATACAAATACAAATGTTTTCTACAGGCAAACAGTTTTTAAGGGGGAACCAAAATATGAAAGCCATCTCGATCGGTTTATTAGGGTTAGGTACAGTCGGATCAGGAGTCGTACAAATCATTGAAAGCCACCAGGACAAGCTCATGCATCAAGTGGGCTGTTCCATATCCATTAAGAAGATACTAGTGAAAGACACGACGAAGGAGCGGCTTGTCGCGGTCGAAAAAGGAATGTTAACGGACAATCCTGAGGATATCCTTTCGAATCCCGAGATTGATGTTGTAATAGAAGTGATGGGCGGAATTGAAGAAACACGCGGCTATCTAATAGAAGCGATAAAAAATAAAAAGCATATCGTTACGGCCAACAAAGACCTAATGGCTTTACATGGACCGGAACTGTTGGAATTGGCCACCGATAATCAATGTGATTTGTTCTATGAAGCAAGTGTTGCAGGGGGAATTCCGATTTTACGCGGTCTTGTCGATGGGTTATCTTCTGACCGCATCACGAAAATGATGGGAATCGTCAATGGAACGACAAACTTCATTTTAACGAAAATGAGCAAGGAAGGCAGAGCTTATGATGACGTATTGAAGGAAGCCCAGGAGCTGGGATTTGCTGAAGCCGATCCGACAGCCGATGTAGGCGGATTGGATGCGGCCCGTAAAATGGCGATCCTATCAACACTCGGGTTCTCAATGAACATTGGCTTGAATGATGTTGAGGTACAGGGCATTACCGAGATATCCGAAGAGGATTTGAGATATAGCAAGAAGCTTGGTTATACAATGAAATTGATCGGGGTCGCTTCCAGGGCAGGGGATAGGGTCGACGTAAGTGTCCAGCCTGCACTTCTTCCGGAAGCACATCCGTTGGCATCGGTAAATAATGAGTATAATGCTGTATACGTTTATGGGGAAGCCGTAGGGGAAACGATGTTTTACGGACCGGGGGCTGGCAGTCTTCCTACTGCGACTGCAGTCGTTTCGGATATGGTGACGGTCATCAAGAATATGAGGCTGGGCGTAAATGGCCGCAGTGCCGTTGCACCCCAGTACCCGAAACAATTAAAAGATGCCACTGAGATTTTCGCTAAATTCTTCATTCGGTTACATGTTCAGGATGAAGTTGGCGTTTTAGCCAAAATCACGAATTTATTTGCCGAGCACGGGGTAGGATTCGATAAAATCCTTCAATTGCCTCTGGATGAAAAGGAATCTTCCGAAATCGTATTAGTTACGCATACTGCCACAAAGGCTGCATTTGAGCAAATAATACAGAAATTAAATGATTACAATATGGTAAGAGAAGTGAAAAGCACATATAGAGTTGAAGGAGAGGACATCAAATGAGCTGGCAAGGACTTATAAGCACGTATAAAGATTTTTTACCCGTCAATGAAAACACGCCTGCACTAACCCTTTTGGAGGGCAATACACCTTTAATCAGACTGAATCGATTATCCGAAGAGTGGGGAATCGACTTACATGTAAAATATGAAGGGGCAAATCCAACTGGGTCATTTAAGGACCGCGGAATGGTCATGGCCGTCGCCAAAGCGATAGAAGAGGGCAGCGACACGATCATCTGCGCTTCCACAGGGAATACATCAGCAGCTGCAGCAGCTTATGCGGCCCGTGCCAACCTGCGTTGTATCGTCGTCATCCCGGAAGGTAAAATAGCGATGGGCAAGCTTGCCCAAGCCGTTATGTATGGAGCGGAAATCATCTCGATCGAAGGGAACTTCGACCAAGCTTTAAAAATCGTCCGTTCACTTAGTGAGAGTTCACCGATAACTCTTGTGAATTCGGTCAACCCATACCGGATTGAAGGGCAGAAGACAGCAGCTTTCGAAATTTGTGATTCTCTTGGCTCCGCACCGGATATTTTGGCGCTGCCAGTCGGGAATGCAGGGAATATAACGGCTTACTGGAAAGGCTTTAAGGAATATAACGAAGCGAAACAAACGGGCCTTCCTGAAATGAGAGGGTTCGAAGCTGAAGGATCGGCTGCAATTGTCCGGGACAGCATTATTGAAAATCCAGAAACGATTGCAACGGCCATCAGGATTGGAAATCCTGCAAGTTGGAAGTTTGCTGTGGAAGCGGCTAATGAATCCAAAGGCAAAATTGATGAGGTGACAGACGAAGAAATTCTGGAAGCCTATCATTTCCTTGCTAAAAAAGAAGGGGTATTTGCAGAGCCGGCATCATGTGCTTCCATTGCAGGTATCTATAAACAATTAAAAAGCGGTGAAATCAAAAAAGGAAGTAAGATTGTTGCTGTATTGACTGGAAATGGATTGAAGGATCCGAATGTGGCAGTCAATACAAGTACGATTCAACCTACATTGCTGCCAATGGATGAAGAAGTCATTTTAGAACATCTGCAGGGTGTGAAACAGGCATGAGTGCAGAATCAGAGATGTTCTTGATCCGTGTACCAGCAAGTACGGCCAACCTAGGCCCAGGATTCGATTCCATCGGCTTGGCGTTAGGGCTTTACTTGGAAATACACGGATCTTCATCAGATCATTGGGAAGTCGTCCCGCTTTCAGAGGAAATGTCTGTTTTTCCAAGGGATGATCGTAATTATATCGTCCAAATTGCCAAGGAAACGGCGGCTTCCTATGGAAAGGAACTATCCCCATGCCGGCTTTTCGTCTCTAGCGAAATTCCACTGGCGCGGGGGCTTGGAAGCAGTGCCTCTGCCATTGTGGCGGGAATTGAATTGGCGAACATCGTTGGTGAGCTTCATTTATCAAATGAGGAGAAGAATAGGCATGCTTCCCTCTTTGAAGGGCATCCCGATAATGCGGGGGCATCTGTGTATGGTGGATTGGTTGTGGGCCTTCATACGGAGGAAAGAACGGATGTCGTGTCGTTTCCAATCGAGGGAGTTAAGGTGATCGCTGTCATTCCCAATTTTGAATTGCTTACTGAGGATTCAAGAAATGTCCTTCCGAATTCGCTTTCCTATAAAGATGCGATAAGCGGGAGCGCAGCCGCAAATGTAATGCTTGCAGGAGTTCTATCGAAAGATTGGAAACTTGTTGGTGAAATGATGCAAAGTGATCGTTTCCATCAGCCATATCGAGCGGAGTTGGTCCCCCATTTAGCGCTTATAGAAGAAGTTGTCCTAAATGAAGGCGGATTTGGTGCGGCACTAAGCGGAGCGGGTCCAACTGTTTTATGCTTGGCATCTCAAGAAAAAAGTGAAGGTTTGCTCACTGGATTGAAGAATAGATTTCCGGAATTCCTTGTGAAGGAATTGGAAATCGATAATGATGGAAGTTATACGGCAATCCTTTCTGAACAGGAAAAAAAGGAATTGAAGTTTTTGAAATCATGAGCCGTGTTCATTTGCCGTCCATATAAAAAAGCTGACCCGTGTCAAGCCGTATCAATTCATTTGATAGGGCAAAAGCCGAGTCAGCTTTATTTTTATTACAGTCCGCAAAAAGATTCCGGCCTGCATGAAAAAAGGTTGAACGTGTATAGATGAAGTGATCCTTCATCCATACGCTGCATGTTATTTAAAGGGCTATTAGAAAACTTGTTCAACTTCCACTACACCAGGAACTTCTTCAAGTAGGGCACGCTCAATCCCAGCTTTTAGCGTAATGGTCGAACTAGGACAGCTTCCGCAAGCTCCTAGTAATCGTAATTTTACAATCCCATCTTCTACGTCAACTAGTTCACAGTCACCGCCATCACGAAGAAGAAACGGACGAAGCTTATCTAGGACTTCTTGAACTTGAACTTCCATTGTTTGTTCAGACATTGCAATCGACTCCTTTCCTAATCATATTATAATGCGAAGGTAATAAAAAATCCAACTGTAACTTTGCGGAAATATAATCTATATTATTCTGGTATGATGGAAACAGGTGAAGTTTTAAACATTATTCAAATGAAGCAACTATAATAAACTGAAGGAGGAAGAGTATGGTAAGGAAAGATATTGAGATAGAAGTGTATGGAGCGGAGCAAATTTGCGCGAGTTGTGTGAATCTCCCCTCTTCGAAAGATACCTGCGAGTGGCTTGAAGCCGCTTTAACGAGAAAGTTTCCTGAGCAGCCATTTAAAATATCCTATATAGATATGTATAACCCACCAGAAACATTGAAGCAAAAGAGCTTTGCCGAGAAGATGATCGAGGAAGATTTATTTTATCCACTGGTCCTCATCGAAGATGAAATCATTGCGGAAGGAAATGTCCGTCTCAAAAAAGTGGTGGAAACGATGGAGAAATATGGATACTCGGTGCGAGTATGATATATAATGGAAGAAATAAGAAAAACTGACCCATGAATGGGCTGCATGCAGCTCATTGGGCCAGTTTATGAATCAACCGTTATGGTATTTATACATCCAGAGAATGCCTGATTTCATTAGGCGTGCCACTCTGCCGGTGATTGGGCGATTTGCAACAAGACCAAAACCTTGTTTCTTCCCAAGGGAACCTAATGTTCCTTTTAATTTCATGGTAGGGAAGCTTTCCGGAAGTGGTTCATTTGCCCATTTCTTCACAAGGACTTGGACGATTTGCTCAGCTTGGGACTCCGCTAATTGAGCACTAGGTGCATGAGGAAGGCTCGCGCAGTCGCCGACTACAAAGATGCTGTCATCATTAGGAAGGAAATGCTGAGGAGTCAGAACGGCTCTTCCTTGACGGTCTTTTTCAATATCCATATCGCGGATGATCTTGCTTGGCTGAATTCCAGCTGTCCATACGATGACGTCGCTTTGAACGGCTTCGTCGCCATTATAAAGAAGATTTGGTTCAACTTTCGTAATATTTGAATGATGTACGATTTCGATGGTATGTTTATCGAACCATGATTCGACAAAAGTACTTAATCTTTCTGGGAAAGCAGATAGAATATGCGGTCCACGGTCAAATAGCTTAACGTTTAAATCTGAACGGCTTTCAATCAATTCACTTGCAAGCTCAACACCGCTCAGTCCGCCACCAACGATAGAAACGGTTGCACCGGCACCTAAATTATTCAAAGCAGAATATGTGCGGCGTGATTTATCGATTGTTTGGATACTGTAAGTGTGTATGTCTGCACCAGGAATATCGTGGTATTTATCTTCGCAGCCAAGGCCAATGACTAAATCATCATAAACGACAGGATCTTGATTTTCTATAATGACCTGTTTATTTTCCATATCGATGGAAAGTACTTCTCCGTATACGTTCTTCAAGCGAGGATGTTCAGGAAATGCAACACGGATGTGCTGATCTGGAATGGTACCTGCTGCTAAAGCATAATATTCCGTTTTTAAGCAGTGATAAGGATTACGGTCGATAAGCGTGATGCTCACATTTTCAGGAAGCTGATTAGGCAGCAATCTTTGCAACATGCGCATACCACCATACCCGCCACCAAGTATGACTAGATTCTTCATATGATTTTTTCCCCTTTATTTGATCTCTTGAAAAATTTGATTAGCACTTAACTATAGGATTCCCCCAAATGGTCCCCTTAAAAGTTTAATTAAATATATATACCCCAATTTGTAGTAAGAATAAAAAATTAGATAATTTTCTTTTTTTACGTACCCCGACAAAAGTATAACGAATATAAAAGGAAATCACAACCGATATCTTGAAATAGGCTTATTTTTTATGCGTAAATATTGACTGTTAATGGGAAAAGTAATAAGATGGGTTGTTAGTAACTGTGAGGTGAAACAATGTACCCGATTATTGAATTTTGCGTAAGCAATCTAGCCAGTGGGGCTCAGGAGGCCCTAGAAAGATTGGAGCGGGATCCGAATTTGGATATCATAGAATATGGTTGCCTGGGATATTGCGGCAGATGCTCCAGTAACTTATATGCACTTGTAAACGGTGAAGTGGTTTTTGGTGACACAACGGATGAATTGGTAGATAAAATATATAAGTACATTGATGAATTTGAAATGTCTTAATCATCAACGGCGGATAAAGGCTGTTCCTGGAAGGGACAGCCCCCTTTTTTATCAGTGCTGCAGCAAAGGGTGGGTTGTTTCCTAGGTCCGTTTGAGTTCCTGAAAGCGGTCCCTGGCCATCTGGATGATGGAGGCTTCCCGGGCATTTTTTTGTCTTTCGAACACGAATGAAAAATACTTGATGGCTGCCTTTTCTTTGCCTATCCTTCTTGAGATTTCTCCAGCGAGATAAAGGATCCGGGCTTCGGATGCCTGGGTGCTGCTGAAGTCCCCTGTTGAATACGATGCTTCATATTCCTATAGGGCGAACTTCAAAAATCTTTCTTATTGTTCCTTGTTTTGTTTGATCCTATATAACGAGGCTATCCGTAAACAGATTCCAGCAAGGATTATATGTTTTTCCTTTTTTAAAGCTCCGCAATAACTCGCCAGCTTGTATGTATTGATCGCGTCTTTAATGGATCTTTCCTTGCTAAAATGATGGGGAACCCACTGGGAGCTGAATTTTTCCAAAATGATTTCCATTGTAGTGGGGGGAAGTACCGCGAAAAATCCTCGGAATAAGAAAAGCCGCAGTGAGGGCACACAAAAATATTATAGTAAAGTGGGTTTACGGTTGAATCAGCATGAACGGGACAAAAGTCCGTGTTGTATTTAGCAACCTTTACAAAACGTGACTGTACCTTTTTAGTGGTCGACTTTGGTTTGCATAAAAGGCATTCCATGCTTTTGTCATATAGAGGATGTATACTTTCGATGGTGATTACCCCCTTATTGTAAATTAGGATCGGGTTCAACGGATTAGTCCATTATACCTATCCCTATTATTATAGACGAATGTTAGTTGGTAAAATAGGTGGGGGAATATGAATTTTTCCAAGCTGGAAAATTGAGCGCGGGAATTTCTTTGGTATATACTATAAAGAGAAATGGTTCTATCTCACATATTCAGAAGAAGGAGGGATTTATTGTGAGTGATGTTGTTCAAATAACGGAAGCTGCCGCTTTTCAGATAAAAGAAATGATGAAACATAATGGTGAAGAGGGTTCCTTTTTAAGAGTGGCCGTTAAAGGCGGAGGCTGCAGTGGATTATCCTACGGAATGGGCTTTGAACAAGAGCCCGGAGAAAAAGATAGCCAGCTGGAACAGTTTGAAATTAAGATCCTTGTCAATGCCGAGGATGCAGATATATTGAATGGAACGGTAATTGATTATAAACAAACGATGATGGGTGGAGGCTTTACGATCGAAAACCCAAATGCCATCGCTTCATGCGGTTGCGGGTCTTCCTTCAAAACGGCAAAAAACGCCGGCACGCCGGAGAACTGCTAAGTAAACTCCAATACTTCGGAAAAAGGGGGCACTTTAATAAGTGCCTCCTTTAGTTTGTTTTGACAAAAGGGATTCAGGATGGTCTCATCCTAACACGAGACTAGATTATCATTACGTTTTTTATTGTAAACCTTATTGGATTTCTGAAATCAACTACAACGTTTTTTAGAAAAAACAGTAGGCAAACATGCTTTTTTTTGAATGTTTCTACAGTCTAGTCCAGGTGGGAATAACAACTGCCCCTTTTTCATGCTGGCTTACATATTGTTCAGGGCCTCCTTGATTGGGAGGGTGCCGCTGAATATCTCGAATGTTTTATTAAACGTTTTTTCCTCTGTGACAGATTGGGCAAGAACGGAGGCGACATCGGCGACTTTCTCATCCGCAAAGATTTTTCCGATCGCTTGTTCATTTGTCAAAGCAACCGGCCGGACTATCGTGTATGTCAGCCCGCTTGCTTTTAAATGTTCATCGGCATCATGTTTTGCTTCAAGATAATGGCGCATTTCTTCTTGGGCTTGTTCCGGATTATCAGAACCGACAGAGCTTAACATGACAAAACGTTCGATCCCTTCTTTTTGGCGGCATCAACCAGTTTAATGGCTCCATTCTTATCCACAGCTGTTGTTTTATCCGGCCCTGTTTTGGGTCCAGGTCCGGCGGCAAAAATGATGGCTTCCATGTTATCCACTGCTTTATCCACATTTCCCTCTAAATCTGCAAGGATTGGATGCCCGCCGAGTTCTTTTATCGTTTGAGCCTGTTCCTCTTTCCTGATCATCCCGTATACGGTCATTTGCGGATTTTTTGATAATTCCCAATGATCTGCTTTCCGGTCGTTCCGTTGGCCCCTGCAATTAAAATATTCATGGATGCATTCCCCCTTTATAGCTTCTTCTACTCTTTACCCATAGAATGAAAAGGGTAAGCACTGTGGATAACTAATTGAAAAAACTTATCCACAATCATCGAATTGGGGACAAAAAAAACCGGCCATGAAAGCCGGTTTTTGCGTAATATAATTAAAACATGGAAGAACTGTGCATCGGCTGAACTTTTGCTTTTGGGTCAATATATTGTTTGGCGTGATTGACGGCAGTGGGTGCCTCACCAAACCCACTGGCAATCAATTTTACTTTGCCATCATAGGTTGCAATATCGCCTGCTGCATAAATCCCCGGGATATTCGTTTCCATTCTGGAATTCACCAAAATGCTGTTCTTCTGGATATCAAGTCCCCATTCCTTAATGGGACCAAGAGAAGAAACGAAGCCGTAATTGACGATGACTGCATCTACATCCATGGTCTCTGTATCGTCACCATTTGTATCCTTGATGACAATTGTATGGATACGTCCGTCTGTACCAATCAACTCTGCAGGTATGTATGGAGTCTTTATTTCCACTTTTGAATTTTTAAGTGTTTCTACACTATGTTCGTGGGCACGGAACTTATCTCTTCTGTGAATGATGCTCACTTTCTCGGCAATCGGCTCCAGCATTAAGGCCCAGTCCACTGCTGAATCCCCACCGCCGAAGACCACCACTTTTTTGCCGGCAAAATGATTGAGGTCATCGATGAAATAGTGAAGGTTGCCGTTTTCATATTTTTTTGCATCTTCAATTTCGATGCGGCGGGGTTGGAAAGCCCCATTTCCAGCTGTGATGATAATCGTTTTGGAGTAATGGATTTCTTTATCAGTCGTTAACTTGAAAACTCCATCGGCTTGCTTTTCCACTTCTTGAACGGCTTGCTCCAGGACGACATCCTGTTCGAACTTTGCCATTTGTTCTTTCAAATTATTCACTAGCTCCTGAGCTCGCACTTTGGGGAAACCAGCGATATCATAGATGTATTTCTCAGGATAAAGGGCCGACAATTGTCCGCCTAATTGTGGCAGGCTCTCGATGATTTTTACGGATGCCTGTCTCATCCCTCCATAAAATGCAGTGAATAATCCAACCGGGCCTCCGCCAATGATTGTAATATCATAAACTTTTTCATTAACTTCCAACGTTATCCCTCCGATATACTAGGTTTGCTGAAATTTATTCTCTTATTTTAACATAGATGATCTTTTAAAAAACGGAGAAAGTTAGAAAAGTGAGAAAGTTTTGACTACATTTGTGCGGTTTCGTGATGAATGTTTTGTATCCGCTTTCAAATCTAGGTGAAATTACCCTTTGCCAATGTTGAGCATATCGTATAAATATGGTCGCAATTGAGTGAAAAGTAATGTTTTTCGGCTAAATTTCAACCCGAAAAAGTTCGGTTTGTTACTTGAAAAAGGTAAGGAAAAAGACTAATATTTACTTAGATATCATTTGGTAAATTTTTTATGAATTTTTTATGACATTTATGAAGTGTTACGTGAAATACGTCACAAATGTATAAGAGTGCTTTTTATAATGGAAATTATAAAGATAGACAATATATTTTAGTTATGGAAAGCATCACAAGAAAATATCGTAAAGGTGGAAGAATACTTTTGAAAAAGCCAACAATCGTTGTTTTAGGAGCAGGTTATGGTGGATTGATGACTGTTACTCGCTTACAGAAGGCATTAGGTCAAAATGAAGCAGAAATCGTATTAGTTAACAAAAATGATTACCACTATGAAACAACATGGCTGCATGAAGCATCCGCTGGAACGCTTCATCATGATCGTGTGCGCTATCCAATCAAAAGTGTCATTAACAGCAAAGTTAAATTCATCCAGGATTCCGTTTTGGAAGTGAAAACGGAGAACAAAAAAGTCATCCTTGAAAACGGCGAAATTTCTTATGATTATTTAGTGATTGGTCTTGGACCTGAATCGGAAACATTCGGAATCCAGGGGCTAAAAGAATATGCTTTCTCTATCTCTAACGTGAACACGGCACGTAAAATCCGTGACCATATCCAATTGCAATTCGCGACGTACAGTACTGAGGTCGAAAAGAATGAAGACCGCTTGACGATCGTTGTTGGAGGAGCAGGATTTACGGGTATCGAATTCCTTGGCGAATTGGCTAACCGTGTCCCTGAACTTTGTAAAGAATACGACATCGATTTCCAAAAGGTCCGCATGTACTGTGTGGAGGCAGCCCCAGCCGTCCTCCCTGGCTTCGATCCGGAATTGGTGGATTATGCAGTATCTTACCTTGAGAAAAAAGGTGTGGAATTCAAAATCGGCACACCGATCAAGGGGGCGACTCCTGAAGGCATCATCGTGGCAAAAGGTGAAGATGAAGTGGAAGAAATCAAAGCGGGCACCGTTGTATGGGCAGCTGGCGTACGTGGAAACTCCGTGATAGAGGCTTCCGGTTTTGAAGCTATGCGCGGACGTATTAAAGTGGATCTTGACATGCGGGCACCGGGGCATGACGATATCTTCATCGTAGGGGATTGCGCTTTGATCATCAACGAGGAAATTAATCGTCCATATCCACCTACTGCACAAATAGCGATGCAGCAAGGTGAGGTCATTGCGAAGAACCTGACTAAATTGGTTCGTAACGAAAGCGACCTGGAAACGTTCACTTTCGAAAACAAAGGAACGGTATGTTCACTCGGTGAAGATAATGCGATTGGTGTTGTCTTCGGCAAAAAAGTTACAGGTAAGACTGCATCATTCATGAAGAAAATGGTTGATAACAGGGCATTGTTAATGATTGGCGGAGCCTCACTTGTTGCTAAAAAGGGTAAATTCAACGTCCTTTAATTTTTTTCGATAGATCAAAAATGGCCATTTGGGGATTGTCCCTGAATGGCTTTTTCATTGGCATCCCATCCATCGATGAGTGTGTCATAGCGGAGTATGCAATTTTTTTGTGTGGAATATAATGGGGATGACGAAGTTTGATCAAGGAAATTATCTTTGGCATCATCTAATGTAGGGGAAGTGGGTTTTGGTGGAACGTTGCAAAAATGTTTGGTTGGCAGTGTCCGGCCTTGTGATATCCGATAAGGGTGAGTGGCTTGTCGTGAACAAAAGGTATGGCGGATTGAAAGGGCAATGGTCGCTTCCGGCAGGTTTTGTCAAAAATGATGAAACCGTCGATGAAGCTGTCGTAAGGGAAGTGTTGGAGGAGACGGGCATTCATACAGAAATCGAAGGCATCGTAGGAGTGAGAAGCGGAGTCATCAAAGGGGATATAAGTGATAATATGTTGATATTTTTACTTAAACCGCTCAGTTTTGAAGTAAATGCTCAATTGGATGAATTATATGAAGCTAAATTTCATCACCCTGATTTACTCATGAAGGAGGGGAAGCAATCGTTACTATTGGAACAGCTTTTAGCTTTTAAAAAGGAAAGAATGCAGACGATGCTTGACGGGTTGAATCCGGGAGATCAATTTGGATATACATCATATAAACTATTCTTGTAATTTGGGTAATTATCTTTTCTTCGGTATTATTTGGTATAAGTCGTTGACGCAGCAATTATGTTTTCAGTAAACTAAAGGTGTCGCTTTTAAGGAGGGTCAAGAATAACATGCCATTGCCTGTTTTAATTATCTCAATACTCTTATTTTTCATATTGTTTTTCGGAATTGGCTTTTTGCTGAATATGCTCTTCCGTTCTTCGTGGATCATGGTCTTCTTATTTCCAATCGTCTTCATCATCATTGTCAATGAAACAAAGCTAATAGAATATTTTAGGAATCCGGGAATATCTTTTTCCAATCTTGGTACGAACCTTACATCCCTGCATACGGCAGACATCATTATTTTATCAAGCGGGCTGCTTGGCGCGGTTTTAGCTGGTGTGGTGATCAGGATTCTAAGGAATAAAGGATATCAAATGTTTTAATAAGGGAAGGGCCGTCATTTATGGACGGTCCTTTTTGTTTTCGCATACTTTGTTGCTATTTACTAAGTAGTGCGGTGTGGATGGTTTCCCCTCGAGATGCTCGCTTTCCGCTGGGCGGACGGTGAGCCTCCTCGGCGTAAACGCCTGTGGGGTCTCACCTGTCCCGCTG
>NZ_JVPL01000260.1:0-39238 GCF_001054655.1 Bacillus sp. 220_BSPC | reverse complement strand
CCACTACAGGCACTCGCTTTCCGCGGGCGGTCCGGGAGCCTCCTCGGCGCTCGTCGCGCCTGCGGGGTCTCCCTTGGACGCGCTTTTCCCGCAGGAGTCTCGTACCCTCCGTTCCAATCTTGTTTAAAAATTCAGATGGGGACCCCCTTTTGTCTACACAATATTAATTAAGATTGCCTACAATTCTTTGAGGGAGTGTAAAATATGAACGTTGATTTCCACTGCAGGCACTCGTTTTCCACGGGCGGTCCGGGAGCCTCCTCGGCGCTCGTGGCGCCTGTGGGGTCTCCCTTGGACGTGCTTTTCCCGCTCGTACCCTCCGTTCCAATCAACTTTGTTTAAAAATTCAGATTTGGACCCCTTTTGTCTACAAACTCGGAGCTTTCGGTATGAAGGCTCTTTTTTTATACAAAAATTTATTCAATTTGGAATTTCTAATAAGATTGTACTGCTTTTAACATGGTAGAATAAGTTAGGGTATAAGGGAGTTTTTTATAGGGGTTTAAATGATATCTAAGGGAGGAACAGGGAATAGATGACCTTACAAACTATAGAACATGATATCTTGGCATTAGTTGAAACATTTAATGGGAGAATCGCATATAAAATTGAAAATGGTCTTGGGGACACGATTGGATATCACGAGAATGAATCCTTTCAATCAGCGAGTTTAATCAAAATACCAATGATCATCGAAGGTTATCGTCAAAGTGAACAAAAGAAAATCTATTTGAACCAACCAGTGACCATCCCGCCTAGTGAAGTGACTGGGGGATCTGGGGTCCTGCATGTCTTATCGAATAAGGTATTTTTGACCGTAGAGGATTTATTGACATTGATGATAACTGTTTCCGACAATACATCCACGAATATGATGATGAACCTGTTGGGCTTTGAAGAAATCAATCAATGCATCAAGGAACTTGGTTTGAAAAATACTGTCCTTGAACGAAAAATGCAGGATTTTAAGGCATTAAAAGAAGGGCGCGACAATACCATATCGGCAGAAGATACGATTACCTGCTTAAAAGCCATACATACAGGCAACTTTTTAACGAAAGAAAGCCGGGAAAAAATATTGCATGTATTTGACAACCAACAATTAAGGGATAAACTTCCATCGCTGATGGGCAGAGGAGTCAAGGTCGCAAGCAAAACGGGCGGAATTCGGGGAGTTGCCCATGATTGTGCAATCATTCGGTCAGAAACACAAACTGTTTATGCTGCTGTTCTTACTGAAGATATGAAATCAGAGGAAGAAAGCCGTCAAGTAATCAGTAAAATTGGGAAATTGATATATGATGATATGGTCGCAGAATAAACTGTCCGATTGAAAAGAGCGGGAAGTCTTTCATGATTTCCCGCTCTTCGATCTTAGTTATATAGGAGTTAGTGGAAATGAAAGTTATATATGAAAAGAATAGAAGCGGGGAAAAATTTTGAAAAGGACGATGAAACTTTTTTGTGTAATAAGTGTCATTGCGGTACTGGGGTATTTTGGATTTTTGCATATGGAAATTCAGGAAAGCATTCGCCAGCAAATTCCGGAGAATGCCGATTACCTCATGATTCTTGGAGCAAGGGTCAAAGGTTCGGTTCCATCATTATCCTTACAATACAGGATTGATAAAGCTGCAGAATATTTATCGGCGAATAAACATACTGTGGTCATTGTATCTGGCGGCAAAGGACCGGGTGAAGATATATCGGAAGCAAAAGCAATGCAACAGGGGCTAATCGCCCAAGGAATTGAAGAAGCACGCATCATGATGGAAGACAAATCTACAACAACTCACGAAAATATTGTTTTCTCAAAAGAACTCATTCCTGATACAGCAACTTCAGGGTTAATCGTTAGCAATGACTTTCATATCTACCGGGCAGTCGAAATAGCAAAAAAAGAAGGCTTGGATATGAAGGGATTGCCGGCAAAGACACCAAAAGTGTCACTGTTGAAATCATATACCCGTGAATATCTGGCAATTACCAAATACTATTTGACCGGGTTGATTGGGAGGTAACTTCGAATTCTCCTAAAAGGTGGGGTGCTTTCATTATTCGACTTCCACGACAACATTAGGAACTTGCCAAAAATCTTTCTCTTGATATAGCTCCTTAAGTGTCTTATAAACGGGATAACCGGTATAGGAAATCTCGACTCGATCATCAGCATCCACTTCTTCTACATCTATATCATCAACAAAACCAAGTTGATCATCAATTTCCATTAAATAATACCCGAGTGCCTCATACCCGCTATAGGCTACAATAACCTTACTGTCAAATCCGCTATTAGAAACTTTGTAATATTTCATTGAGTGACCTCCTTGTTGATAATTCTTTAAGTGAAAATCGTACTGTTTCTTATTACTCTGATATACCCATTAATTACTATCTGAATCATTAAATTGGATAAATAAAGAAAATAAGAAGGCAAAAAGAATGTGGACCATCTTTAAATAATCACTGGAAAATTTGCTATCTGCATCAATTCATGTTAATCTAATATAGAATTGTTTTTGGTTGTGGAAGAGGATACTCGTTATTTTCCAAATGATTAAAAATAGTAATACAATGTGTGTTATGCACTAGGAGGCAACAACAATGGAACAAGGTACAGTTAAATGGTTTAATGCAGAAAAAGGTTTTGGATTTATCGAACGCGAAAACGGAGACGATGTATTCGTACATTTCTCAGCTATCCAAAGCGAAGGCTTCAAATCTTTAGACGAAGGTCAAAAAGTAACTTTCGAAGTTGAGCAAGGTGCACGTGGAGCTCAAGCTGCTAACGTTCAAAAAGCTTAATTTTAAAATTAAATCGTAACCTATATGAACAGACTTCCTCGATGGGAGTCTGTTTTTTATTGTGCTATAAAATGAAAGCAAAAAAAAATCCCACTCTGACTGAGTAGGTTTTTAGTGACTTGTCATTAAGCTTTTTTAAATTCTTCTTCAAAGAAAAAAGTAGTCGGATGTTCTTTAACAGTATAAGAATATCTCTTCATGTTTTTTACATATGCCCATTTATTAATGGTTACTGATTCATTAGTATCCTGAATGGTTACTGTTTCACCAGTATTATACTTATTGCTTTTCAATTTAGCCACCCTCTTTACTAATAGTATAACATATTTGGCAATGAAAGATGTGTTCAAGATATTCCAATGATATAAAGGGGTATGCCATGTCATTCAGTTTGCTGGACAAAAGCTAAAATTCTAATGGTATTATTTTTAAATGTGAATGAAGAAAACAGCCACATGATCCCTGGTTTTACAGAAATCACGTGGCTGAAGGTTTTCAAGTGATGGACGGGCTTAAAGCCGGTTGATTAAAACGCCCAATCCCCATTACGGAAGACAGGTTCTGAAGTGCCGTCCTGTTTGATGCCGTCGATGTTCATTTTATCCGATCCAATCATGAAATCGACATGTGTAAGGCTTTCATTCAGTCCATTTTCTGCAAGTTCTTCTGGACTCATGTTTTTTCCGCCTTCAATACAGAAAGCATAGGAGCTGCCGATAGCGAGATGGTTTGATGCATTTTCATCAAATAATGTATTGAAGAATAAAACATTCGATTGGGAAATCGGTGAGTTGAATGGAACAAGCGCGACTTCACCAAGGTAGTGTGAACCTTCATCCGTTTCAACCAATTGCTTTAGGATTTCTTCCCCTTCTTCTGCTTTTACTTCAATGATCCGTCCTTCCTTAAACGTCACGGAAAAATTATTGATGATGTTTCCGCCGTAACTAAGTGGTTTCGTACTGGAAACCGTACCGTTAACGCCTGTTTTCAATGGAACTGTAAACACTTCTTCGGTTGGCATATTAGCCATGAATTCATGCCCCTGTACGTTAACGCTTCCTGCCCCTACCCAAAGATGTTTGTCGGGTAATTCGATTGTCAGGTCGGTTCCGGGAGCCGTATAATGCAATTTTTGGTAATGCTTATCATTTAAATAATCAACTTTTTCATGCAGGGTATCATCGTGTTTTTTCCAGGCTTCCACAGGATCTTTCACATCAACACGAACTGCTTTGAAAATGGCTTCCCATAGCAGATCAACACGTTTTCCTTCTGCTTCTTCAGGGAATACTTTATCAGCCCAAGCCTTTGAAGGGACGGCAACTATGGACCAGCTCACTTTATCGGATTGCATATACTGACGCCACTTCTTCAGTGCTGTCCCGGATGCTTTTTGGTAGTTGGCAATCCTTTCAGGCTTTACACCTTTTAATAAGTCAGGGCTGGAGGAGATGACGGATAGATAAGCAGCTCCGTTTTCTGCGAGTTCAATCGTTTCTTCTGCGCGCCACTTTGGATATTCGTGGAACACCTCATCCGGAGCCAATTCATATTTGGTACGTGAAACGATATCGTCATTCCAATTAACGATGACATTGCGCGCACCGTTTTCATATGCCTTTTTTACAATGAGACGCACAAGGTCAGCACCCTCTAATGTTGTGTTTACGACCAAGGTTTGACCTTGTTGGATGTTTACGCCGACTTTTACGGCAAGTTCTGCATATTTTTCTAAATTCGTTTGAAACTCACTCATCATTTAAAACTCCTTTTCCATTTTCTACATTTTCAATTGTACTTTTTGTCATATAAAAAAGAAACTTTTTACATCGTTTGTGAAAACTACTCGAATACGAAGGAGTTCATTATAACCGGCAGGCAGCTGCTCCAGCAGCTATTTTGTCTATCTTGCATTTTACCAAAACTAAAGAAGGAAAGACTATTGAAAAGGTTTGAATAGTTGAATAATTTGATGATTTGGTGCAGTGAATCAATGGACTGAAAGAAAGAGGGCCTCTTTGAGACCCTCTTTCTTAATAGTCAGTAAATCATTTACCCAAATTAATCCAGACGCTTTTCACTTCAGAATAGTTGTCCAGTGCATAAGATCCCATTTCACGTCCGATTCCGGATTGTTTGTAGCCGCCGAACGGAGAAGCTGCGTCGAACGCGTTATAACAGTTCACCCATACGGTACCGGCACGGAGTTTTCCTGCAACATAATGGGCATTGGCTATATCGCTTGTCCATAAGCCGGCAGCCAAACCATATTCACTGGCATTTGCACGGTTAATGACATCATCTAAATCCTCGAATGGCATTGCCGCTATGACCGGTCCGAAAATCTCTTCTTTAGCAATCGTCATATCCTCTTCAACACCAGCGAATATAGTAGGAGAAACAAAGTAGCCTTGTTCACCCGGTTTATTTCCGCCGACAAGAACTTCCGCACCCTCGTTTTTCCCTTTTTCAATATAGCCCATTACCCGATTTTGCTGCTCTTCGGAAACAAGCGGCCCAATTTGTGTACTTGGATCTAGGCCTATCCCTTGTTTGATGTTTTTTGCATGGCTGGCCATATCGGCAACAACATTATCATAATGTTTCTTTTGGATATAAACCCTTGAACCGGCACAGCATACCTGGCCTTGGTTAAACATGACCCCATTCAAAGCTCCAGGGATGGCTTTTGAGAAATCCGCATCAGGCAGGATGATGTTTGGCGATTTCCCTCCAAGTTCCAATGTGACCCGTTTCAATGAATATGAAGCGGAACGCATGATTAATTTTCCAACTTCGGTCGAACCGGTAAATGCAATTTTATTTACTTGCGGATGGTCGACAAGCGCTTGTCCAGCGGTTTCACCAAAACCGGGAACGATATTGACGACCCCATCAGGGAAACCGGCTTCAGCCAATAATTCAGCCAGGTAAAGAGCGGAAAGCGGTGTTTGCTCAGCGGGCTTTAATACGACCGTACAACCTGTAGCAAGTGCCGCTCCCAGTTTCCACATCGCCATAAGAAGCGGAAAGTTCCATGGGATGATTTGGCCGACAACACCAACAGCCTCGTGTTTTGTGTAGTTAAAGTAATTTCCGCTTACCGGGATGGTCTGTCCAACAATCTTGGTGGACCAGCCAGCAAAATATCTCATATGTTCAATTGCTAAAGGAATGTCGGCATTGGTAGTTTCACTGATTGGTTTCCCATTATCCAACGTTTCCAATTGAGCAAGTTCAGTTTTATTTTCTTCCATTAAATCGGCTAGTTTATACATCAGTCTACTGCGTGCAGCTGCGCTCATTCTTGACCAAGGACCTTCATCGAATGCTTTGCGTGCAGCTTTGACGGCTAAGTCGATATCTTCTTTATCAGCTTCATAAACATCGGCAAGTTTTTGTCCTGTAGCAGGATTAGGAGTGGAGAAGGTTTTTTTTGAAGCACTTTCTACAAACTGACCATTAATATAGAGCTTTTTTGGTCCTGTTAAAAATTTTTGCAGCTTTCCACTTACTTCTAACGTTAGATTTGTCATTAATTACCCTCCTGAATAAAATGATTATCTTGGGCAAAACATGATGACTTATTGTTAACGCTTTGATTGCCAATTTTTATGATAAATGAAAAAAAGGGAATATTCAATCTATAACATTCGACAGAATATCCAAGATTTCTTCATCAATTAAAAAAATGTAACATTATTTTGTCATGACATGTGTAATTACTATAGCAAAAATGAAAGTTAATAGTTAAAATGAAAAAGGATAAAATAACAAGAAGGTCTAAAGTTCTTCAGGAGGAAAATATGGGAAATAATGCGAAAATGATATCGCAGCGTAAGTTACTTGGTGTTGCGGGTCTTGGATGGATGTTCGATGCACTTGATGTCGGTATGCTTTCTTTCATCATTGTTGCATTAAAACAGGATTGGAACTTAACCAGTGAGCAGGTTGGCTGGATTGGGAGCATAAACTCCATAGGGATGGCTGTTGGCGCCGTATTCTTTGGTGCGATGGCCGACAGGGTCGGACGAAAGAATGTCTTTATCATTACTTTATTGTTGTTTTCGATCGCAAGTGGCCTGTCAGCAGCAGTCAGTACACTCAGCCTGTTCTTGATATTGCGTTTTTTGATTGGAATGGGACTTGGGGGAGAACTTCCGGTTGCCTCGACATTGGTCTCTGAAAGTGTTGAAGCGAGTAAAAGGGGAAGGGTCGTCGTCCTTCTTGAAAGCTTTTGGGCGGTTGGCTGGATTTTGGCAGCACTCATATCCTATTTCATCATACCGGCTTATGGTTGGCGGGTTGCATTATTATTGAGCGCAGTTCCAGCTTTATATGCGTTGTATCTGCGCTTGAAACTGCCGGATTCACCAAAGTATACGGAACTTGAAAAAAAGCAAAGACCATCTGTATTAAGCAATATGAAAAGTGTCTGGAAAAAGGATTACTCCCGTCAGACCCTTGTATTGTGGATTCTATGGTTTTGCGTGGTCTTTTCCTATTATGGGATGTTTTTATGGCTGCCAAGCGTGATGGTCCTAAAAGGCTTCAGCATGATTCAAAGCTTTGAATATGTTTTGATCATGACGCTTGCACAGCTTCCGGGCTATTTTTCAGCTGCATGGCTGATAGAGAAGATGGGACGTAAATTCGTTTTGATCACATACTTAATTGGAACGGCCGTCAGTGCCTTTTTCTTTGGATCGGCAGAGGGGCTGGCACTGCTGATAGTTTCCGGAATGTTCCTCTCTTTCTTCAACCTAGGGGCATGGGGTGCACTTTATGCGTATACACCTGAGCAGTATCCAACATCAGTTCGCGGTACAGGGGCTGGGTTAGCTGCAGGGATCGGGAGGATTGGCGGTGTTCTGGGACCTTTGCTTGTAGGGTATCTAGTTGCCGCAGACACCCCGATTTCATCGATTTTCACCATTTTTACAATTGCTATTTTAGTGGGGGCAGTTGCCGTGGCTTTTGGGAAGGAAACAAAGAATACCGTTTTGACATAAACAAAGGATGGGGACTGCATGCAGTCTCCATCCTTTTGTTATTTAAAGTCTTTTATTATTTTTAAAAGGGATTCGGAGGCAGTCTTCGGATTATTTGCATTCATGATGGCCGATACGACTGCGGTACCTGATAGTCCGCTATCAGAAAGAGCGGAAATGTTATCGGCAGTGATACCCCCGATGGCTACTGCGGGAATGGATACGCCGCGGCAAATCCCCCCCAGATCCTCAAGTGTCATTAGGGTTGCATCTTGTTTGGTCTTGGTGGGGAAAACTGAACCTACTCCGATATAATCGGCTCCATTTCGTTCGGCTTCGAGAGCTTCTTCAAGAGTGGAGACAGATACACCGACAATCATATCTTCAGGAACCATTTTTTTGACGACAGGCAGTGGAAGGTCATCTTGTCCAATATGAATTCCGTCCGCTCCAACCGCAAGTGCTATATCCACCCGGTCATTGATGATAAGGGGAATGGAAAGCTCATTCAATAACTGTTTTAATGCAGATGCTTTTTTATAAAAGGAGAGGGAGGAATTGTTTTTCTCTCTAAGTTGTACGATCGAGACTCCTCCTGAAACCGATTCTGCAATGATTTTGGTCAATTCTTCTATTGCTATGGACTCTTCCGTAACTAAATACAGGCTTAAATCAATTTGCGACTTTTTCACTTAGTTTCACCTCATGCATCCAGATTTCCTTATCCATTCTTGATATGGCATCGATTAATCGCACACGGAAAGTACCTGTTCCTTCATCCTTTTGAAGGGTTGAGGCTGCCAGTTCCCCTGATATGCTCATTGTTGATATACCGGCAATTGCGGCAGAATAGAAATCATCGGTGACTCCGGAAAAAGCTCCGATAAGAGCAGTGGACATGCAACCGGTACCTGTAACATTAGTTAAAAGGAGGTTCCCGTTATCGATGATGGACGTATGTTTTCCATCGCTGACCGCATCCTTAGCTCCGCTGACCACGATGATGCTATTCAATTCATTTGCCGCTTGTGCAGCCAGCTCGGCATTGCTAATCGCAAGTTCCCCCGAATCCACCCCGCGTGTAACGGTATCCCCACCCATCATTGACAGGATTTCACTCGCATTTCCGCGAATGATTTGGAAAGTAACCTTACTTAGGAGCTCTTTGACTTGCTCTGTACGATAGGAGGTGGCACCAACTCCCACCGGGTCCAAAATGACCGGGATGTCCAGGGCATTTGCCGTTTTACCGGCAATCTCCATTGCTTCCAAGGCTTTATCATCGATCGTACCGAAATTCAGGACCAATGCATTTGCTAATTTGACCATATCCGCCACTTCTCTTGGGCTCGATGTCATTACTGGTGAACCTCCGATGGCAAGGGTGGCATTTGCACAGTCATTGACCGTAACAAAGTTTGTGATTTGGTGAACGAGTGGTTTCCTTTCTCTTACCTTCATAAATAAATCGGCTGAAGAAATCTTCATAACAAGTCACTCCGTTCTTTTTTTGAATATGAATGAAAATGATGGACAGGTCCATGACCTTTACCGATTGAAAAGCTATTGCGTATCGCTTCGGAAATATAGGTCTTGGCTTGTTCGATCGAGACTTGCAATGGCAGTCCATTTGCCAGGTTAGATGTAATGGCGGATGATAGGGTGCAGCCTGTACCATGAGTGTTTTTGGTATGAATGCGCTCTCCCTTGATCCAGTGGAAGTCAGTACCATCATAAAAAAGATCATTTGGATTTCCTGCTGCATGGCCGCCTTTAAGTAAAACGGCTTTGGGACCCATTTCTTGTATCGAAATGCATGCCCTGTAGAAATCTTGTTTCGTCCGAATCGCGAAGCCAGTAAGTACTTCCGCTTCTGGTACATTGGGTGTTACAAGAGTTGCAAGCGGAAGCAATTCCATTTTTAAGGCAGAGACGGCCTTTTCGTCGAGCAAATGGTGGCCGCTTTTGGAAATCATGACAGGGTCAAGGATAACGATGGCAGGCATGAAGGTTTTAAGGGATGAAGCGACCGTTTCCACGATTTCTTTTGATCCAAGCATGCCTATTTTTACTGCATCGACAGGAATATCTTCAAAGATAGCTGCAATTTGATCCGATATGATAGCTGTTTCAATGGGCTGTACAGAACGGACTTCCATTGTGTTTTGGGCGGTTACGGCTGTGATGGCAGACATTCCAAATACACCATGTGCAGAAAATGTTTTTAAATCCGCTTGTATTCCAGCACCGCCCCCTGAATCAGAGCCTGCGATCGTTAATGCTGTTTTCATAAAAAAACCCCTTCATATAATTATTTTTTAGCAGTATTTTAAGTAATATGAAAGCTAAAATCGCCCCTGCGAATGAACTGAACATAAAAGCCGGTAAAAAACCAAAAAGAGCAGCTTTTTCTCCCAATAGGAGGGTTGCAAGCGGATAACAGGCCAGGGAACCGAGAATGCCGGTCCCGATCACTTCCCCTAAACAGGCGAATTTTAAGCTTTGTGTTTTTCGATAAAGGATGGCGGCCAAAAGTGCACCAATCATGCTGCCGGGAAAGGCGAAAATTGAACCGGTACCAGACATGTTTCTAATGATGGAAACTAAAAAAGCTTGTGTCACAGCATATGCAGGCCCCAATAGAACCGCCGTCAGGACATTTGCCAGATGTTGAATAGGAAAGATTTTTGCAAATCCTGCAGGGATGAAAATAAATGAACTGGTCAGCGTCGTTAAAGCAATGATCATGGCAGTCAATGTCAGTTTCTTGATAGGATTCATCCTCATGTCAACCACCTACAGAGGCCAATCCTGCTCATTTTGAACCATGTCCCAGAATAAATATTCATATCGGGAAGTAACCAAAAAGTGCTTTTCTAATCTAAGAAGTTCCTTTTCAGGCATGCCTTCCGTCAATTCTTCCAACAAAGTGATCAGCCACTTGTGTGCTTCCCCGAATTCAGGAGATGAATAGGACTTTATCCAATCTGCGTAGCGATTGTTTTCCAGTGCTGCTCCATTTTGTTCTTTTAATAGCCAACCGATTTCATAATAATCCCAAGCGCAGGGCAGGAGACAGGCGACCAAGTCTGCCAAAGTCCCATGCTGAGCTGCATTTAGCATGTAACCTGTATAGGCTAGAGTGGTTGGAGTAGGTTCTGTATTTTCCAATTCCTTGGAGCTGATCCCGAATTCGGAAGCATAATGCCGATGAATATCCATTTCCACTTGAAGGGTTTCATTTAAAATGCTCGCAAATTTTGCCATGGTTTCGATGTTATGGGCTTTGATGACACCTAAAGCAAAGAGCTTGGAATAATCCATGAGATAGACATAGTCCTGCTTCAGGTAATAGGCAAATTTCTTTTCAGGAAGTGTACCGTTTCCAATTGCCTGGACAAAGGGATGTGAATGGTTCCTTTTCCAAATCTCTTTTGCCCGTGCATGCAGTCTATCACTGAATGTTTCTAATTTTGTATTCTCCATTGTTCATCCTCCTATAGAATGGCTCCCTTTGTTGAATAAAAAACCCCGTTCCTGAATACGGAACGGGGTAGATGGATATAGTCTGTAAAATGGACGATATCATCCACTTCCCTCCGCCGGTATGAGCCGGTTCAGGTTCAAAGGGTCCGGAACTAATTCCATCTCAGTCTTAAAAAAGACTCCCCTAGTGGTGTGAATTGTATGTAATTACTGACATCATATCAGAAAGACAAGAAAATGCAACCCGTATTTGAAAGAGGAATCACTTTATGTCCAGGAAAAAAGGGAGAACCAGGTAATTGACTTTTGAAGATTATTAGGATAGAATCATTTCTACATCATTATATATCGAATTCTTATCCAGAGAGGTGGAGGGACTTGGCCCTAAGAAACCTCGGCAGCGGACCCGTTTAGGGAACTGTGCTAAATCCAACAAGCATATGCTTGGAAGATAAGAAGAGCCGTACGGACACTGTCAGCCTCTTCTTAAATTAGAAGGGGCTTTTATTTTTGGGAAATAACGTTTAGTGACATACTAGAAAAGGTATATATAATTTGGTGAAATCAAACAAGTTGATAAAGTTTAGCTAACTAGAAGCAGGCACTAGGACGACTGGGAAAGGAGCCATTTACATGGCAGAATTATTTAAGAGGATTGAACAGAGGAAGGCAAAACTCATTGAAGAGCTATTGGCCAATGGAGTATACAAAACCTCTGATGAAAGGCACCTTTATGATGCCCCATTAAAAGTACTTGAAGATGAATATAAGATTGTTATAAATAGACCTAATAACGAGTCACCTTCTGAATGGATGACATAGTAAACGGAATACAATATTTGGATTTTTGGATAAGGGATATGATGTAAGCATTCGCAGTCTACACTAGTGGATGCTTTTTTTGCGGTTATTAGAAAACGACACAAATTATACATAATTAAATAACAAAATAGGTGTTTTGTTACATTTGGCCTATAAAATAACACATTTAATTTTGAAAAATAGTTGATTTTAACTAGTGGTTTCATTATGATGAAAGTGTAAAAATATTGAATAAATGGGAGGTGACTATGATGCCTAGCCGTAAGGTAACTATAGAAAAAGTAGAAGAGAAGAGACAGGAAATGATAAAGTTGGGAGCGATTTACGGCTTAACAAGTCTGCTGACTGTACAAGCCAGTCAAGAATTGGATACGCTATTGAATGCGTTAGCAAGTAAAAGAGATTCTGAATATTTTTCCCTTCAAGAAGCATATAGGTATTTTTAAATTAGCAATTCGACCTTTATTAATCTGAAAAAGCTACTGCTCAAGGCAATAGCTCTAAAGAAATATATATTAAATATCGACACGTTTACCTAGAATGATCAAATCCCGCTCAATGCCATCCATCTCGGCAACTTGAGGTAAATGTGCCCATTCTTCAAACCCGAATTTGGAAAAAAGCTTAAGGCTTGGTGTATTATGGGCGAAAATGAAACCCAATAAAGTCTTAACACCTAATTTTGGACTCAATTCAATTGCCTTTCGAATCGAAATTTGTCCAATTCCTTTTCCCCGGAAATAATCATCAATATAAATACTGATTTCGGCAGTGGATTTATATGCCGGTCGGCCATAAAAGGATTGAAAGCTCATCCATCCAGCGGTTTTCCCTTCTATAGTAATGATATATAGCGGTCTACTTTCTGAATGATGTTCCTCAAACCATTTAACCCTCGATTGGACGGATACAGGTTCCGTATCTGCCGTGACCATTCTTGAAGCAATTGTCGAATTATATATTTCAACAATTCTGGGTAGATCAGATAGTTCTGCCTCTCTAAACTCTATGTGTTCTTCCATGATTTAAACTCCTAACTATCATTTATTCAATCTCCAGAATGAAGGGTAATCCCGTTTCCATTGAAAGTTTTATATTATCATACACTCTTTATTCTTTATCTGACAATTCTTTTTTATGTTAGTACTGCAGATTTTTTGGGTATGAAAAAGATTAAATACTTCTAGTAAAAAGACAAGAGGAGAACCAAATGAAAAAATTGGCAGGTATATTGATTATCGTACTGGTTATATGTTTTGCTGCATATGAATTTCAGGCCTCGGAGTCGGAAGATGTGCAAAGGGTCATGGCTTTTGGAGATTCATTAACCTATGGAAAAGGGGATAAGGACGGGGAAGGATATATAGATGGCCTTGAGGATGAATTGAATAATCCGCAATCGGAGCAAAAAGTGAGTTTTTGGAATTACGGTATTAAAGGCCAGGAAACGGATGGGGTGATGAAACAGCTAGATGATTACCGCATTAAAACGAAACTTGATGAAGCCGATACTTTCATTGTTTTTATTGGAACGAATGACTTGATCAATAGTAATGGCGGGAACTTGGAGAAAATAAGTGACCGAAAAATCAATGAGGGTAAACGGGAATATATCAACCATCTGAAAAAGATTACATCAACACTGATAGAGGCAAACGATAAAGCGGATATTCTGGTAGTAGGACTATATAACCCAATTAAAGACAATCAAAAACTTGAAAAGCACATTCGCGATTATAACGAGTCAATAAAGGGATTAGCCGATAAAGGTGAACGGATGTTATTCATTCCTACAAATGATCTTTTTGAAGATGAAAAGAAAACAAAGTATTTCAGTGATAAGTTACATCCGAATGAAAAAGGGTATCAGCTCATTGCGAATCGGGTTTTGGAAAGTTATGACTTCAAATGAAACCGAACATGCACAGAAAGGCTTTCTGTGCATGTTTGCCTGCTAAGTTGCTAGGTATTTGATATCGCTTACTTGAGGGAACTGTAAGTCATGGAGCTGCTTGTATCGGCCGTTGTTTTGCATTAACTGGTCATGTGTTCCTTTTTCAAGAACCTGCCCTTTTTCCAGAACGATGATTTGATCGGCGTCATGAATGGTCGATAAACGATGTGCAATGACTATTGAAGTCCGTTTTTTCATTAAACGTGACAAGGCTTGCTGGATCAAATGTTCAGATTCTGTATCCAAGGCCGCCGTTGCTTCATCGAGAATGATGATTTGCGGATTTTTCAAAAGTGCCCTGGCAATGGCAATGCGCTGTTTTTGTCCGCCTGAAAGCTTGACTCCGCGCTCCCCGATCTGAGAATCATAACCATCAGGAAAGGCACTGATAAAGTCATGCGCATTTGCCGCTTTGGCGGATTCGATGATTTCATCATCTGTAGCATTAAGTTTGCCATATACGATGTTATCACGGATGGAACCATTGAATAGAATGATATCCTGAGTAACAATTCCCATTTGTCCCCGTAATGATTTCAGTGACACATCTTTGATATTATGTCCATCCTTTTAATCGTTCCACTTTGCGGATCATAAAATCGGATCAGTAGGCTCGTGATAGTCGATTTTCCTGCGCCGGAGGAGCCGACCAAAGCGGTTACTTGACCAGCTTTCATGGTCAGGTTTAGATTGCCGAGAACAGGAACAGTCCCATCATAAGCAAAATCAACACTTTTAAACTCAATTTTCTTTTTTATGGCAGGGAGTTCAATGGCATTTCCCTTGTCACTTATTTCAGGTTGGGTTTCCAATATTTCAGTTATCCGCTCAAAGGCGGCGGCTGATTGCTGGACAATGCTGATTACCCGGCTAAAATTGCGAACGGGACTCTGCAGCAACCTCAAATAGGCTAGAAAGGCCACGATTAATCCTATTGTGAATTCACCTTCCATCACTTGCCAAGCACCGAACACAATGACTGCTACAAGACCGATATTGTTCAATAAATCAATAATCGGCCCGAACATGGAACGCAGCCGAACCGACTTAAGGTTTGCAGTCATATTTTCCTGATTACGCTCCGCAAACCGCCTTGATTCGAATTCTTCATTTGTAAAAGATTGAATGAGCCGCATTCCTGAAATCGAATCCTGTAACTGGTTGCTGACATCTCCTGCGGAACTTTGCACAGACCTAAATGACATCCTGATGCGTTTCCCGAATGCCCTTGTGATATAGAACATGAAAGGGAATGTAATAAGAAGGACAATGGTAAGCTTCCAGTTAATGAAAAGCATATATACCGCTACGGCAATAAAGGTCACCGTGTCAGTCAACACTTGAAGCATGCTCGAAGAGATGAGCTGCTGCAGTAAATTGACATCATTGGTCAACCGCGACATTAAGTCACCAGTCCGGTTTTTATCAAAGAATTTCATATCCAGTGTTTGAATATGTTCATACATGCTATTACGTATATCCATGATGGCCTTTTGACCGACCTTGGAAACGATATAGCTGTTAAAGTAGTTCAGTATAGCCAATAAGATTGCAGCACAAAGAATTCCTGCACCAATCCAGATCAACGAGTCATATCTTTTTTCGGGAATGATTTTATCAATCGTAAACTGTGTCAATTGGGGGATGGAGAACTCAAGCAATGAAATGAAAAGCATGATACATAAAACCAAAGAGCAAAACTTCCATTTCGATGGGACCCGATTGAACATTTGTTTAAGCATCAACCATATGCTCCCTTTTGAGGGTATTGCATGTATTGCACTGCGCCCTTTGTGGCTGAATGGAATATGTCCTCCACTCATAACGATCACTCCTATTTTACTGTCCTAGATGATTTTTGCCTTTATGACTATCATAGAGCTTTTCGAAAAATAGACAACTTTTAATCGGTTCGTTTTGTCAAAAAGTATTATTATTTTACACTTTCCTATAGGACATGGAATAATTAAAGGAGATTAGCGAGGCTGATAAGAGGAGGTGCTAAAATGAATGAAAATGAAAAAATCAGGGAAGTACTTTTAAATGCGGTCAACGGACTATCGGATGAACAGCTGAACGCCCAACCTGAAACAGGAAGATGGAGCATCATCCAGGTTTTGGATCATTTATATTTAATGGAGAGCGCCATAACAAAGAGCATTTCCGATAAATTGAAGAGCGATGAAAGCATCCCTGCTGTGGATAAACCGATAGAACTTACGTTAAATCGTGAAGTGAAGGTCGAGGCCCCGCCATTTGTCACTCCGTCGGAATCATACCAAACTTTGAGTGAAGTTAAGGAGAAGTTGTCCGAATCCCGAAAGGCTTTTGTACATGTCGTTGACCATGCAAAGGAAATTGATCTCGAACAAAAGTCTTTTCCGCATCCTTTGTTCAAAGATTTAAGCCTGAAGCAATGGATTCCGTTCGTGGGACTGCATGAAAAACGGCATTTATTGCAAATTGAAGAATTAAAAGCAAAATTATAATAGAAGAAAAACTCATCCGTCTTTGGTTGAGTTTTTCATTTTAGACAGATATTTTCGTAAAGGGAAGGATTTTTTAAGTGAAAGCCACTTGGGTAAGGACATGTTTGGTATTGGGCTTTTTCGGATTGCTGCTGTGGCTCTTGTTCAAGTATATGCTTCCGCCTGATCTAGACGAAATCGAACTGACTGACGAGCTGAATCCGATTGTCGCCGAAAAAAAAGACGAGCTCATTCAACTGGCTAAGGACAAAGGCATCCCGGTAATCATTACGGCCGGATTCCGGTCTTTAGCCGAGCAAAATGAACTCTATGAAAAGGGCCGATCAGACCCGGGCAACATCGTAACGAATGCAAGAGGTGGCGAGTCGCTGCATAATTTCGGTTTGGCGATAGATTTTGCCCTCCTTAACAAACAAGGCGAGGCCATTTGGGATATGAGTTATGACGGTAACGATAATGGAAAGTCGGATTGGATGGAAGTCGTTACAATCGCTAAAGGGTTAGGTTTCGATTGGGGAGGGGATTGGGCAGGGTTCAAGGATTATCCGCATTTACAAATGACATTTGGCTTAAGCCTGCGTGAGCTGCAGCAAGGCAAGCAGCCAAAAGGGCAGTGAAAGTGGTTGGCTTCATTATAAACCGCATAATTTTGACTAATAGCAGGAAAATAAGCATGTGAATTGCTTTACAGGTAAGAATTCGATAAAGTGAACTAGTGAGAAATCAGACATAAAGGAGTGCAGTCACCATGGAAGAAACAAAAAATTGCCGGGACTCTTTGGTCATAAAAACAAGCCTTGTCCTCCCGCCGGATACAAATAATATTGGTACGATGTTCGGAGGCAAATTAATGGCATACATTGATGATGTAGCGGCTATATCAGCCATGCGTCATGCGCGAAGCAACGTCGTTACGGCATCAACTGATTCCGTAGATTTCCTGCACCCTATTCACGAAGGAAATGCAGTTTGCCTTGAAAGCTTCGTGACTTATACGGGCAGAACATCAATGGAAATCATCGTAAAGGTGATTGCAGAGGATTTAGTTACAGGAGCCCGAAATTTATGCGTCATTTCCTTCCTGACATTTGTTGCCATTAATGAAGAAGGTAAACCAATTCCTGTTCCGCGTTTGGTTCCGGAAACGGAGATGGAAATGAATTTAAATGAATCAGCAAAACAACGGGCCCAAATAAGGAAAAAAAGAAGGGAAGATACACAGTTCATTGCAAGTACTTTCGGTGTGAAACTGCCATGGACCGATCAATCAAATCCAGGATTATATAAATAAGATAGGCATCCCTTCAGCCGTTCTTATTGATGATCGAGACATTAAGTGAAAAGACGCTTGGATAAATCCAAGCGTCTTTTTTATGGTACCTTGTTAGGTATTTTAGTCATCGCTTGCTAAAATACCAAAGAAGCGCAAGATGTTAATGAATAGGTTAATGAAATCAAGATATAGATTCAAAGCCATGAGCGGTACTTCTTCGGCTGTTACCCCGTAATGCTTCATTCGATTGAAATCATATAAAATATAACCGCTGAAAACTAAAATCCCTATAAATGAAAAGACCAGCATGGCTGTAGAGCTTAATGGAAAGAAAATGTTGAAAATGCTAATGACGACTAAAGCTAGCAAGGCCGCAAATAACATTCCCCCCAAGAATGAAAGGTCCCTTTTGGTGGTTGTGGCATAAACCGCCAGTCCTCCAAATACGACTGTTGTCGTAACACCTGCCAGGATCACCACATTTGCCCCTGCAGCGGCTAGGTAGTGGGCAATGATCGGATAGGTCGTAATTCCAGAAATCAACGTGAAAATATACAAAAATGTGTAACCGATGGCTTTTTTCCTTCGCAATATGAAGGCTCCAATCAACATGGCGATCTCAAGTATCGTCAAGGGAAGAAACAAGGATGGCGGAACAAGAGTGCCGAGAGCCATACCTAAAACGGAAACGGCAAGAGATAAAGCGAACGTCCGCATGACGGACGGCATATATGTTTGTACAGTTTGTGAATACATTCAATCACCCCATCATTTATTTTCTACCATTTCTACGAATCTGTTTTAAAAAGGTTTCATTGCATACAATGAAAATTTGGTGTTTTTTTAAAAGTATTGAAATATATATGAAGTAATTACCTTTTCTATGATATTCTTGCAAATATACTAATTTTTCTGAAATATTAAAATAATTCAAACGGAACCATTCCACGGTAAGTAAAACGATAAGCTCAATAAATAGGCATAAACTTCAAAAAAACTATCTCGAAATAATAAATTTGAAATTATTGATTCTATATATTTAATCGGACTTCAAAACTTTACTGTATAACAGTTATAAAGGAAACGTTTTTATGTTGCAGAAAATTATTCCTAAAGTTATAAAATATGAAAAAAATGTGATTATTTTCTATAAAAACTATTGTATAATTGTAAAAAAATGATTAAAATTTTAAATAATTATCAGAAGATTAATTATTTTCCCGATAAAATAGTTTAGGGGGAGCAAGGATGAAGAAAGCTATTTTGCAAATAGAAAACCTAACTACCTCATTTCGAATCGGTAACAAATATCATGCAGCGGTTGATGATGTTTCGTTTACGGTGAATGAAAATGAAATTGTAGCAGTTGTTGGAGAATCAGGATGTGGAAAGAGTGCATTGGCCTTATCCATCATGCAATTACATAATAAGCAGAGAACGAAATCCGAAGGAAACATCAATTATAAAGACCAAAATCTCCTAAAGTTGAATGATGTGCAAATGAATAAAGTCCGTGGTAAGGAATTGGGTATGATATTCCAGGAACCTTTAACGGCTTTAAACCCGCTCATGACCATTGGAAAACAGATCGAGGAGAATCTTGATTACCATACTGAACTCTCCAGTGCTGAAAAAAAGAACAGGACGATCGAACTTTTGACACAAGTGGGAATTCCATACCCTGAACGGACGTACAAGCAATATCCGCATGAGCTCTCGGGCGGAATGCGGCAAAGGGCAATGATCTCGATTGCCATTGCTTGCAACCCTGCACTGGTCATCGCCGATGAACCCACGACGGCATTGGATGTTACGATCCAAGCGCAAATACTTGATCTGCTGAAGGATATCCAAAGCAGGACAAAAATGGGGATCATCTTAATTACACATGATCTTAGCGTAGTAGCAGAGGTCGCTGACAGGATCGTTGTCATGTATGCAGGTCAGGTAGTGGAAACGGGAAGTGTTAAAGAGATATTCAACAATCCGCTGCATCCATATACAAGGTCGTTATTGAATTCGATTCCTTCGGCCGCAAACGAGAAAAACCGTTTGCATGTCATCGAGGGAATCGTTCCATCGATAGCCAAAATGGATCGGATCGGATGCCGCTTCCAAGATAGGATTCCTTGGATACCAAAACATGCGCATGAAGAGACACCCCGGCTTCACGAAGTGGGCAACGGTCATTTTGTCCGCTGTACCTGCTATAAAGCATTCTATTTTCAAGCTGAAGGAGATGCATCGGCTCATGACATTACTAAAATTAGATAATTTAAAAGTGCATTTTCCAATAAGGGGCGGTTTTTTTCGAAGGGTGGTCGATCACGTAAAGGCCGTGGACGGTGTTTCCTTTGAGTTGCAGCAAGGGGAAACATATGGTTTGGTCGGGGAATCCGGAAGCGGCAAGTCCACGACAGGCAAGGCAGTGGTCAAACTGAATGAGGTGACATCCGGACAAATCCTGTTTGAAGGCAGGGATTTAGCATCTTTAAGTAGAAGAGAAATTAAACCGTTCAGAAAAGATATCCAAATGATTTTCCAAGACCCGTATTCATCATTGAATCCCAAGAAGAGGGTTCTGGACATAATTGCCGAACCGCTGAGGAACTTCGAACGGTTATCCCCTTCAGAGGAAAAGAAAATCGTACAGGACTTCTTGGACAAAGTCGGACTGAGTCCGGAATCGATCCACAAGTATCCTCATGAATTTTCTGGGGGGCAGCGCCAGCGAATCGGGATTGCCCGATCATTGACATTGAAACCTAAACTGATCATTGCGGATGAACCGGTGTCAGCACTGGATGTTTCCGTTCAGGCACAAGTGTTGAATTTTCTTCAGGATCTCCAACAGGAGTTCAATTTGACTTATTTATTTGTCGGACATGATTTAGGTGTAATCCGGCATATGTGTGACCGGATGGGTGTTATGTATCGCGGTAGATTGGTAGAGGAAGGCAAAAGCGAGGAAATCTATGAAAATCCCCAACATATATACACGAAGCGCCTGATTGCCGCCATTCCTGATTTAGAACCGGAAATTCGTGAAGATAAAGTGCAGCTTAGAAAAAAACTCACCTCGGAATATGAGTCTACCTACTCAAAATATTTCGATGAGAATGGACGTGCTTACGATTTGAAGCCGATCTCATCGACACATAGAGTCGCATTACAATAAGGAGGTGGAAGGAATATGTGGAAATTTATCCTAAGACGATTATTAGTTATGATCCCGCAGCTCTTTTTATTGAGCATCATCGTTTTCATGATGGCAAAGGCAATGCCAGGGGATGCCCTGTCCGGCCAGGAAATCAACCCTAGGGCCAATCCGGCAGAACTTGATAGGATCAGGGAAGAACTGGGTTTGAATGACCCTTGGTACCAACAATATATAAGGTGGGCATCCAATGCATTACAGGGTGATTTCGGTGTTTCCTATACACATAAGACGCCCGTTATGGATGTGATCGAAGACAGGCTTTGGAACACGGTGTTCCTGGCTTTGGTCACGCTTATCTTTACATATATGCTTGCGATACCATTAGGCATACTTAGCGGAAGGTATAACGATACCTGGGTGGATAAAACCGTTACGGGTTATAGCTATGTAGGGTTCGGCACCCCGATTTTCATTTTTGCTTTAATCATGTTATTCGTTTTCGGATTTGCCCTGGATTGGTTCCCGTCTGGCGGCAGTGTCGATTCAAAGGTGGACGAAGGAACTTTCGCCTATGTTGTAAGCAAGATCAATCATTTGATTTTACCAGCTTTAAGTACAGCTTTAATTGCAACTACAAGTACGATCCAATATTTGCGAAATGAAATCATCGATAATAAAATCAAGGATTTCGTAAGGACAGCGCGTTCGAAGGGTGTGCCTGAATCAAAAGTGTATTCACGGCATATCCTGAGAAATTCCTTTTTACCGATAGCAGCATTCTTAGGTTATGAAATTACTGGATTGATCGGCGGCGCGGTCATAATCGAAACCATTTTCAGTTATCCGGGACTGGGGCAGCTTTTCCTTAGTTCAGTAAGTCTGCGGGATTTCAGTGTTGTCACGGCCATCGTCATGATGACGGGATTTGCCACTCTGCTTGGCACTCTTCTTTCGGACATCATACTTAGTGCGGTCGATCCGCGTATACGGATAGAATAGGAGCGGGGTGAGTCGTATGGAAATGAAAGTGGAAACCGGAAAGAACATACAAGTTAACGATGTGAGCCCTTCAGGAATGAAAATCATCTGGCAGGAAATCAAAAAAGATAAACTTGCCATGGGCTCATTGATTATATTAGCAGCCATATTGCTTTTTGTTTACGGTGCGTCGTTCTTCATGGACGCCAAGGAAATAGCCAAAGTCGATTTTCTCTCCATTTATATGGAACCATCTTCAGACTATTGGCTTGGAACCGATTATGGTGGCCGGGATGTATTCGGACAACTGATAATAGGTACCAGGAATTCATTCACGATCAGTTTATTCATTACATTATTCACGGCCATCATCGGTTTATCTTTAGGACTTCTTGCCGGTTACTTTGGCGGGGCAACCGATAATGTGATCATGCGTGTTATCGATTTCGTGATTGCCCTGCCGCAATTGATGTTCATCATCGTTGTGGTCACGATTGTACCGATCTTCAATGTATATGTTTTCATTTTAATCATGACGATGTTTTTATGGACAGGAAAGGCACGGCTGATTCGTTCAAAGGCTTTGTCTGAGCGTGAGCTGGATTATATTCATGCCTCACAGACTCTCGGGACGTCACATTGGAAAATCATCCTATTTCAGCTTCTGCCCAATGTCAGTTCATTGATCATCGTTAACTTCATTTTGAACCTTGCTGGCAATATTGGCTTAGAATCCAGTTTGACTTTCTTAGGGTTCGGCCTTCCGGAAAGCACCCCGAGTTTAGGGACGCTCATCAGTTATGCTCGAAATCCAGATGTTCTGGAAAACAAGTGGTGGATATGGGTACCCGCATCACTCATGATTTTAGTGTTGATGCTGAGTATAAATTTCGTTGGTCAAGCGTTAAAACGCGCAGCCGATGCAAGACAAAGAAGAGGATAAAAAAAGGGGAGTGTATGATATGAAAATCAAAAGCTACAGTAAGGTATTAAGTGCATTGGCCATTTCGTCTCTACTGCTTGCTGCATGTTCGAATGATACGGAGAAATCGTCAACGAAAGAGAAAAAAGGGAAAGATGTCGAACAGGTCGATACCTCTAAATTCCCGACAAAGACGACGAATCAAGGAGAGCCGATTGAAGGCGGCCATTTGACATATGGTTTGGTATCAGATACCCCGTTTGAAGGGATATTAAACAAGGTTTTCTATCAAGGCGAACCCGATAACCAAGTTATCACATTCTTTGATGAGGATTTATTGGATACAGACGAAGACTATGTTTTCACGAATGAAGGTGCCGCTTCCTATGAGATTTCGGACGATCATAAAACGGTCACGCTGACGATTAAGGATAATGTAAATTGGCATGACGGAAAGCCTGTGACTGGCGCTGATTTGGAATATGCATATCTTGTCATGGGAAGCAAAGATTACAAAGGTGTCCGCTATGATGAGCAAATGGCTTTGATCGAGGGTATGGAAGAGTATCATGAAGGGAAAGCGGATAAGATTTCAGGCATTAAAGTCGATGGCAAGAAAATCACTTTCACTTTCAAAAAAGCGAACCCATCCGTCACGACCGGATTATGGACATACCCGCTTCATAAAGAATACTTAAAGGATGTTCCGATTGCAGATTTGGAATCTTCTGATAAAATCCGTAAAAACCCGATCGGTTTCGGACCATTCAAAGTGAAGAAAATCGTTCAAGGGGAAGCGGTCGAATTCGAAGCGAATAAAGATTATTACCGCGGTGAACCTAAATTGGACAGTGTCACATTAAAAGTCGTGAATCCGTCGGTTGTCGTCAAGTCACTTGAAAATGGTGACCTGGATGTAGCGGAGGTCCTGGCGGAGCAATATGAGCAAGCCAAGGAATTGGATAATGTCGAATTATTGGGGAAAGTTGAATTGGCTTATTCCTATATTGGTTTCAACTTCGGTCATTATGATAAGGAAAAAGAAGAGAATGTTATGGATGAAAATCCTAAATTCGGTGACAAACGCCTTCGTCAGGCAATGGCATATGCCATCAATAATAAAGAAGTTGGCGAAAAGATGTACAAGGGCCTTCGCTTCCCTGCCAACTCTGTCATTACCCCGAACTTTAAATATAACAATAAAGATGTAAAAGCATATGAATATAATCCTGAAAAAGCTAAGGAACTTTTGGATGAAGCAGGATTTGTAGATACGAATAATGATGGCATTCGTGAGGATGCTGATGGAAAAGAGTTCAAAATCAACTTTGCTTCCATGAGCGGTTCCGATGTTTCCGAGCCACTGGCAAGGTATTATATACAGCAATGGGAACAAGTAGGGTTGGATGTCGAATTGCAGGATGGAAGGCTGCATGAGTTCAATTCATTCTACGACCTCCTGAAAAAGGATAATGACGAAGTTGATGTTTATTCAGCAGCATGGGGTGTCGCTTCCGATCCGGATCCATCAGGAATATGGTCCAGGTCTGCAGAATTTAACTATACCCGCTGGGTGAGTGAAAAAAATGATGAGCTTCTTGCTAAAGGGATTTCAGAGGAAGCCTTCGATGATCAATATCGAATCGATACGTATAATGAGTGGCAAGAATTGATTCATGAAGAGGTTCCGGTCATTCCGACTTTATTCCGTTATCAATTGGCTGGAGTGAATGAACGCGTTACAGGTTACGATTATCTCGCAGGCCGTCAATATCAATGGCATAATGTCGGGGTAACGAAATAATTTAAGCTGACTATCGGCTGCCTTTATGGCGGTCGATTTTTTTTGCGTTTTAATGGAGTGGATAACGGTTATATAGATAATAGTAAGTAATTGGAAGGGTGATATTGATGGAAGTGAGAAATCCTAATGAAACAAAGAGAGAGTTAGAAATATTGTTTACTGAATCGGTTGGTCGTTTACTGAAACCTCTCGAAGAGGAAATCATTGCAGACATTGTAGCCTATCCAGACGAAAAGAGAATTGCCTTCTTGGAATATATGAAAGAAATGTCCAACAAACAAAGACAATTGAAGTAAGTTGAAACTTTCATCATGAAGGAGGTTTTTTTATGAGGAACGAAGATATGGACAGATACAAGGTATGGCGAGATAAGTGGAAAAGAAGAGTGAATATGGAGAATTTAGCGTTATATGGAATTGCAACATTGGCTATGGCCATCTTGCCTGTAATGGCTTTTATGGGTTAAATCGATTAAAGGGCCGCCTTTTGGCGGTCTTTTAATATGTTAAAAGTTGCCATGAAAAGATATAATGAACAAAGAGGAAAGGAGAGATATGCATGAGCGTGATCGAAGAAAAAGAAATCGTATCTTACATAAAAGAATTGGTGTCCATACCAAGCCCCTCCGGCTATACTGAACAAGCCATTAAATACGCGGCCGATTTCATGGAGCAGAGGCAGGTTCCTTACAACATCACGAATAAAGGGGCATTGCTTGCTACATTAAAAGGCGAAGATGATGACAAACAACGCTTGCTGACTGCCCATGTCGATACCCTGGGAGCCATGGTAAAGGAAATCAAGGCGAATGGCCGCCTTAAATTGACGATGATCGGCGGTTTCCGCTGGAACTCAGTGGAAGGAGAGTATTGTAAAATCCATACAGCTGACGGAGCCATCATCACCGGGACCATTTTAATCAATCAGACCTCTGTCCACGTATATAAAAATGCCGGCGATGCGAAGCGTGATGATGAGACAATAGAGGTCCGGATAGATGCTATCGTGAAAACTAAAGCGGAAACCGAGGCCATTGGCATTTCTGTTGGAGATTTTGTCTCCTTTGAACCGAGAGTGGAAGTGACGGATACAGGCTTTTTGAAATCAAGGCATTTGGATGATAAAGCTAGTGTGGGTATCCTCCTTCATATCATTGACCTCATTTCCGCAGGAAAGATAAAATTGGCATATACGACCCATTTCCTGATTTCCAACAATGAAGAAATCGGCTATGGCGGAAATTCCAATATCCCTGAGAAAACAGTCGAATATCTAGCTGTCGATATGGGCGCGATCGGTGATGGACAAACGACGGATGAATTCAGCGTTTCCATTTGCGCAAAAGACTCCTCGGGTCCTTATCATTATAAACTGCGTCAGCATCTGGTCTCACTTGCCCAAGCAAATGCTGTCGACTACCGCGTCGATATTTATCCATATTACGGATCGGACGCTTCCGCTGCCATCCGGGCAGGATATGATGTCGTCCATGGCCTGATCGGACCGGGAATCGATGCATCACATGCCTTCGAGCGGACACATGTCTCTTCATTAAAGCATACAGCTAATCTGATTTTGCATTATATCCAATCAGAGTTGGTATAATCGTGAGAAAAGCCCGCACTCATGTGCGGGCTTTTAACTGTTTTATAGAACTATTTTTAGTATAGTACTGAGTTAGTGAAATGCACGTGAATTTCGGTCATTTACTCGTGATTTGGAGTAATACTCATGAATTTCGATCAAATACTCGTGAGTTTTGGTGTTTTACACGTGAATTTCGGTCATTTCCTCCTGATTTGGAGTAATACTCGTGAATTTCGATCAATACTCGTGAGTTTCGGTGTTTTACTCGTGAATTTTGGCCATTTACTCGTGAGTTTGAGCGTAATACTCGTCAATTGGCGTAAGTACAAAAAATAAAGATTTATAATGATAATTCTTGTGGAGGTTCACCATTGTTGTTCATCAACCGTATGCTTTCCGGCTTAATTTGCAGAATTAAATAATTTGGATCTTTCGGACCTTCGAACCACCGTTCAAATGATTCATTCCATAATTTATCTTTCAGTTCCTGAGAATCGTTTATTTTCGAGGTACCTGAGATTTCCAGGTAAGAATCGCCCAATCCTTCATTATCATAGCCAATCAGGATATGAACATTAGGGTTCTTTTCAATTTCATCGATTTTTTCCGTCTTTCCGCTCGTTGGTGTGTATAAAGTTAAATCATCGTTAAAAAATGTCATATAGCGTGAATGTGGTTTGTTGTTTTCAACAGAAGATAAAACTCCTATTTTATGATCACGGATGATGTTCAATACTTTTTCTTTTATTTGGTTTTGGCTCATTTTTTACACACTCCTTTTATTTTTTACTCTATTACTTTTCCTCTTTTTTCATTAAGTTAAACAAAATTATGCAGTTTGCCATTTTTATGAATGAATACTGAAAGAATTTGCCATACTAGTCATTATGTGTTCTGTTTAGAGCAATTTCATGATGTGAATCCATTTGTAAAGGTGAGTATGATGAATGAATTGTGGTGAATTACTTATCATTGGCGGGGCAGAGGATAAGTGCCTTGAAGGTGAAGTATTAAATAAATTTGTCGAGCTTGCAACCCATAGCGAAGGCGGAATAGGAATATTGCCTACAGCGAGTGAAATTCCTGAGGAAGTGAGTACAGAGTATATTAAGATTTTCAGGGATTTAGGTGTGGACAGGGTTGAAGTGATCAAGCTGGATTCAAGGCAAGATGCAGACGATCCGGCAATTTGTGAACAGCTAGCATCCTTTTCCGCCATCTTCATTTCAGGGGGAAACCAAAGCCGATTGTCTGAACTGATTGGAAAAACAAAGTTCCACGATGCCCTTTCTAAAGCATGGCATGAAGGAATGGTGATAGCAGGGACAAGTGCTGGTGCTTCGATTTTAGGTAAGTATATGATCGTTGCGGCTGACACGATGCTGAATGACAATAAGTTAAAGGTTGAAATTGGCTTAGGTTTCGGCTTCCTGGACGGACTGATAATCGATCAACATTTTTCCCAGCGTGGCCGATTTGACCGTCTGTTAAGTGCAATAGCAGGGAAAAAAGAAATTATGGGTATTGGCATTGATGAAAATACAGCAATTTTAGTTAAAGACGGTCATTTTGAAGTAGTCGGCCAACATCAAGTATTGGTTCTTGATGGCAGCACCAGTGATTATATCAATATCACATCTTCTGATAATGGCAGTGAAGAGTTGACTCTTTCGGGATTTAACCTTCATGCACTAACCAGGGGATACCGTTTTGACCTGCTTACCAGGAAATTGTTGATGAAAAAGGGGATCCAACAATGAAGATCAATCGAGTCCGTTATTTAAAAGGACCTAATTATTTTGCTTATACACCTACGATTTGCATTGAATTGGATATAGGGGAACTGGAACAGAAACCATCTGATTCAATCCCTGGATTCAATGAAAAATTATTAAAGGCGCTCCCGAACTTGGGAAGCCATACATGTTCAAAAGGTTATCGAGGCGGTTTCGCCGAAAGGCTGAGAAAAGGAACATGGATGGGACATATATTGGAGCATATGACGATTGAGCTTCAAAACTTGGCCGGAATCGAAGCCATTCGCGGAAAAACGATAATGATGGAAAAGAAGGGTTTTTATTATGTTACCTTTGACTATCAGGAGCCTCACTCAGGTCTTCAAGCTTTTTTAGCAGCGAAAGATATCGCGGAAGCCATCCTGAATGGTGAAAAACTTATAAATGTACAATCTTATGTAAAACAAATAGAGCAGTTATATTATAAAAATAAACTGGGGCCAAGTACCGAAGCCATTTTTAAGGCAGCACAAGCAAAAGATATCCCTGTCGAGCGAATGGGTGATGAAAGCTTACTGCGTTTAGGAACAGGTGCAAGGCAGAAGTATGTCCAGGCGACAATCTCTAGCCAGACTTCGAATATTGCGGTTGAGAATTCATGTGACAAAGCATTGACCAAATCCATTTTAAGAGGTTGTGGCCTCCCTGTACCTGAAGGGGAAGTTGCCCATTCCATTGAAGATATCTTTGCCTCGGCGGACAGGCTGGGTTTTCCACTGGTCATAAAACCGTATAATGGGAGACAGGGTCAGGGTGTCATCACCCATATCAAAAATAAGGATGAGCTATTCAATGTAATCAATTGTTTGGAGTTGCATGTGGAGAAGTACATTGTCGAACGGCATATTGAAGGACATGATTATCGGTTACTGATAGTTAATGGAGAACTTATCGCCGCCAGTTTGAGGCTTCCTCCCTATGTTATTGGCAATGGCAAGGAAACGATACGCAGTTTAATAGAAAAGGAAAATGGTAATGATTTGCGGGGAGATGGTCATGAAAAGCCGATGTCAAAAATCCCACTTACACATACCGTGACGTGTTATTTGGAAAAGTCGAATCGGACGCTTGATACGATTCCGAATCAAGGGGAATTGGTTCAGGTTGTCGGCAATGCAAATCTTTCGACTGGCGGAAAGGCAATCGATGTAACGGACCAGGTTCATCCGACCATTAATAATATGGCTGTTGCTGCTGCGAAAGCGATCGGTTTGGATATCGCCGGAATAGATTTTATTTGTGAGGATATATCAAAACCGATCGAATATTCAAGGACTGCAATTATTGAAGTGAATGCTGCACCGGGAATTCGAATGCATCATTATCCAAGTGAAGGGAAAAAAAGGGATGTAGGCAAAGCCATTGTCGATTATTTATTTCCGACCAGGGAAGAGGCGGCTATACCGATCATCGCAGTGACCGGAACAAATGGAAAGACGACAACAACCCGATTGATTCATTATTTTCTTACTAATGAAAAAACAAAAGTTGGTATGACAAATTCTGATGGAGTATATATCGGCGATGAGGTATTGGATCACGGTGACTGCAGTGGCCCCGTCAGTGCAAGAATGGTATTGGCCCATCCTGAAGTCGATATTGCCGTATTGGAAACGGCCCGGGGCGGGATTCTGCGTGAAGGTCTGGCTTTTCGTAAATGTGATGTGGGGATCATCACCAATGTAAGTGAGGATCACCTCGGCCGTGATGGAATCGATACATTGGATGATCTCATTAAATTAAAGAGGCTGGTAGCCGAAGTCGTAATGAAAACAGGCTATTGTGTACTGAATGCAGATGATCCGAATGTAGCTGCCATGAACGCTTATACAGATGGGGAGGTCATTTACACCTCTACAGATGCCACCCAGCCTCACGTGAAAGCTGCGATAGATAAGGGATGTAAAGTTTGGTACGTCAATGAAAAAGGCGTCATTTGTCATTCAGCTGATGGAGTCATCCATCCATTTATGGATTGCACCATGGTTCCAATAACGATTTCCGGCATGGCACGTCATAATATCGCCAATTTACTTCAGGCGTTAGCCGCAGCCGAAACACAAGGCATTTCCATGGAAGAACTAAGAAGGAAGGCTGCCACATTTATGCCTGATACGAATTTGTCCAAAGGACGGTTCAATTTGAAAAAGTTGAAAGAGCGCACGATCATCATTGACTATGCCCATAATGAAGCGGGATTGAAGGCCATATTCGAAACGGTCAGTGCCTATAACAAAAATCATCTTATCACTGTTTTGGCAGGGCCGGGGGACCGTATTGATGAAGAACTTATCAGACTCTCCAAGATAGCGGCCATTAATTCCGATCTGTTCATCATTAAAGAAGACGATGATTTGCGGGGAAGGGAGCCGTTAGAAGTAGCCGGGCTGCTTCAGGATGCTGCGGTAGAAGCTGGGTTACAAAAAGATCGGACATTCATCGAACCTAATGAATTGGACGCATTCATAAAAGCCTGGGAGAAATCACAACCGGGTGACCTATTATTGTTCTTTTACACGGATTTTGAATATGTAGAGGGATTTTTCGAAAAAGTTTCAACAAATCCATTGCCGAAGAAATAAAACAAAGTGATCTCACCCTGGAAATCCTATCAATTTCCAGTGCAAGTGGAAAATGAAAGTATGAAAAAAGCTAATCCAAGTGGATTAGCTTTTTTTCATGACCGTTTCATTTGCAGCCGGGACTGCGGCATGGTCTTTTTTATATATTCGCTGAAGCACGATTGACTGAACAATCATGAATATACCTCCGATTGACCAATATAGTGGCAATGCAGCAGGAGCGGAGAAAGAAATGAATAAAATCATTGCTGGTGAGAGCAAGCTCATCATCTTCATTTGTTTCTGCTGTTCTTCCGGCATTTGTCTCACGGATATGACCGATTGGAAATAATAAATGACACCAGCGATAATCGCCATGGCAATATTCGGCTGGCCTAGGCTGTACCAAAGGAAACTATGGGTTGCAATTTCATGGGAACCTTGAATCGCGTAATAAAAGCCCATTAGGATCGGCATTTGAATCAAGAGCGGCAGACAGCCCATGTTTAAAGGATTGACTCCATGCTTTTGGTAAAGCTGCATCATTTCCTGCTGGAGGGCCTTTTGTTTAGCTGGATCTTTCGTCTCTTTGATTTTCTGCTGGATTGCTGTCATTTCCGGTTTCAGCCCATTCATCTTCGTCTTCATGCTAAGCTGTGTTTTATATTGCTTGGCAGTCAGTGGAAGCAAAACAAGGCGAATCAAAAATGTCATCATGATGATGCTTAAACCATAGTTGCCATTAAATAAATCAGCATTGAATTCCAGCATTTTTGTCATGGGGTTAACCAATGCTGTATGAAATGGACCGCTCGTTGCTGCTGAGCAACCAGTCAAAAGGGTCGTTGCCAAAAATAGGACGGCAATTAAAAACATATTTTTCTTCTTCAATATAATTTCCTCCTCGAATTGTTAATGTTTAAACAACTAGAAGGAGGCTTGGCTCATCGGAATCATCTGGTGAATCCTTTTGCCGGATAAAGGTGAAAAAGCGCTGTGCACCGCGCCAGTCGAAAATGCTGCCTGCATGAACAGGGGATTTACTTTTATCTGTATGAACGGAAGCTTGATATTTGTCATTCAAGAGTGATTGCTTTTTATTTAAGAAGTAAAACGCGGCCAGTGGAAAGACAAAGGTAAATAAGTAACCTGCCCATACCGCATGGCGAACGGTTTGATAATCGAATTCTAATAATAATTCCCACATAGGAATCCCTCGTTTTTTCAAAGATAATGAAATTTGTCCAAAAATGATTTAGGGCCTAAATGACTTTTGACCATTTTGAGTTTAAATCATTAACAACACTATATCAATTCTAGGGCAAGAAAGCTAAAAAATATAGGGATTTATTCAAAAAATAAACAGGGAATATTTTCTGATGAATCATTTTCATGAATAGATCAAATAGCAACCAATTTCGAGACTGTCCAGAGCAAAGCATGCACACATGGTCATTCGACTACATACGGATAAAAGGAAGTTCAATTATGAGGTGAAAAGGTATGAAACCATACGATTCATTGAATCAACAGAACGACCATAACGGTAATGATCAAAATGCACATCTCCGAAATATGGGCAAAGATTTCTTGGTAGCGCCATATCCATTAGAAAATCAGATGATGGAAGTAAGGACTCCTCCTGGCCCGCCTGGTCCTTCCTATGGAGGGGGCCAGCCGCCGCCACGGCCGCCGCACGGAGGAGGACCGCCTCATATAGCTCCGCCATTATTCACTCCACAACTTCATGAAGGAATGTATAAGGCAATGGACACTGGGTCAATGAAACGCTGCTTATACAAACATACGTATATTTGGCTTAAGAATGGCCGTTCATTTTGGTTTTACCCAACATATGTCGGATATAATTCAGTGGCAGGTTATCGATGGAGACGAAGTCAACAGCGATGGGCTTATTATGGAACGGACGCGCATGAAATACAGTTCTTTCATTGTTATTAAAAACAATCCGCATTTGCGGATTGTTCAGAATGTAGACAAACTCGATGAAAATCGAGTTTGTCTACATTGTTTTGCTTGTGCAAATTTGGAAGTTGATTGGAATGTAGGGCACTCGCTTTCTGCGGGCGGTCCGCCCTCGGCGATCTTGCGCCTGTGGGGTCTCCCTTGATTCGCTATTCCCACAGGAGTCTCGCACACCCGCTCCAATCAACTATGTTTTTGCCTGCAGTCTTTTGTTCTTAACCATTAATCGAAATTTCATAGGGAATTTTAAAAGGGATTCGGAATGGTCTCACCCTGAATTGTGTAAAGAACTAGTTATCTTCATTTTTTCACTTATCATTCAAAGTTTCAATCCAAAAAATAATCCGGAAAATCGGAAATGATACCATCTACCTGCATCATTTTGAACATGTGTATTTGTTTTTTATTGTTGACAGTCCATGTAAATACTTTCATCCCGTGCTTTTGGATTCGCATTTGCAGCTTCGTACTCAAAATCGTTTGTTTTGGATTCAAAAATGATGCAAACTCGGCAATCTCTTTTAATTTTTGGTCATTGATTCGCCGTTTTATCAAAACGCCCACTTGTATGTCCGGCATTAATTGATGAAACCTTTTCATGGATTCCATATCGAACGAATGAACCATTATCTTATTTTTACTCGTTGAACATTCTTGGAATTCACCTAATTCTTCTGCAAGTTTCTCTTCTATGCCGGGATAAGCAGAGGGATGTTTCAATTCGATTAAAATGCCGACTTCAGACCCGAAATTCTCCAATACCTCCCTTAGTAAAGGAATCCTTTCGTTTTTATAGCGAGAATGATACCAGCTTCCTGCATCCAGTTCCTTTAATTCGGCTGCCGTGTAATCACGGAGGTTCCCTTTGCCGTTTGTGGTTCGATCCAAGGTGGGATCATGATGAACCACAAGGACATCATCTTTACTGAGGTGGATATCCACTTCCAGGAAATCAGCTCCCAATTCAATTGCTTTTTTATAAGATGCCATTGTATTCTCGGGGCAGTATCCAGATGCACCTCGATGTCCAATTTTAATGGGGGAATGCTGCATCATTAAGCTTTTAGGGAAATCACTTTTTGATCTTTTAGCGTAGAGAGCGAACAGGACAAGCATGATTATCACGATAATAAGAAAAAATGCGGTCATCTTTCACACTCCTATCAGGCACAATGATTAAAAGTAAGCAGGACAGTCTCATTTCATAATATTACATGTTAGGCAGGAAAAAATCATGTTTTACACAATGTTATAATCCGACTTAAAGGATTTATTGGAAAGGTATGGAATACATATAATTTAAGTATCAATAAGGAGGGAAAGCAGATGGAATTGCAGGTGAAACCGAAGGCTAAAAAATGGAAAGGGAATTTTGGTTTATATTTTTCCCTACCCATTCTCTCTTGGGCGTTTTACGATTTTGCCAATACGATTTTTTCTTCTAATATCAATACGATTTTCTTTCCATTCTTCCTCCAGGAACAGATTGGGGAAAATGCCGTTCTTGATCAGATTGCGAGTACCTTCATCTCCTACGCTAATGCGATTGCCAGTTTGTTTCTTGTTTTGTTTTCCCCGCTGTTCGGTGTCATGATCGATCGAACGGGAAAAATGAAAAAATACATTATGATTTTCACACTTATTTCCGTTGTATGTACATTTTTAATGGGGGTATTCGGAGGGATGTCGTTGGATGGAAAGATTCTGGGGATTCCCGTTTCCTTGGCGATCGTCATTCTTTTATTTGTGATAGCAAAGTTTTTCTATCATTCGAGTCTTGTCTTCTATGATACGATGATGAGTGATTTAGGCACGAAACAGCAATTGCCGCTTATATCAGGGTTTGGCGTGGCGGTAGGCTACCTTGGAACGTTGGTGGGACTGTCAATCTATCCATTCATTAGTAAAGGGAGTTCACATGAAGCCTTCATTCCCACGGCCATTTTATTTCTGGTTTTTTCCCTTCCCTTATTCTTTTTTTTAAAAGAGTCTCCAAAACAGCAAAAAGCGAAAGAACCTTTTTTATCTGGTTATAAGGAAATTAAATCAACATTTAAAGAGATGCGATCCTATCGATCGGTTTTTACATTCATGATTGCTTATTTCTTTTTAAATGATGCAATTGCGACCACTATCGGCATGATGGCGGTTTATGCCAAGACTGTTGTTGGATTTTCCTCCAGCGGATTCATTTTGCTTTACTTGGTATCGACAGTATCGAGCATTGCCGGATCGTTTCTGTTTGGATACGTCACGCAGTCGAAGGGACCGCGGCTGGCTGTGACATATGTGGGAGTTCTGCTCTTGGTCGCATTATTTATAGCGGTCTTCGCACAAACCGCCCTTTGGTTCTGGGTTGCAGGGAGTATGTTCGGCATTTCGCTAGGTTCGATGTGGGTGACATCACGGACGTATATCATTGAATTGACTCCAGATGAGAAGAGGGGGCAATTTTTTGGACTATTTGCATTTTCTGGAAAAGTCTCTTCAATAATCGGTCCGTTATTATATGGAACGATAACGTTGATATTCCATGACCTCGGTACATTGGCGAGCCGGATGGCATTAGGGTCATTGATCATCATGGCGATAATAGGTCTTGGCTTTCTTTTGAAACTGAAGGGATTGGAAGAAGTGAAATAAGAAAAAGGGACTGGAGCCGGCCTTAATGCCGTATCCAGTCCCTTGCTTAAACGTTATACCAAAATCAAGGTGACATCGACGTTTCCGCGTGTTGCTTTTGAATAAGGGCAGGTCATGTGTGCTTTTTTGGCGAAGTCTTCGGCTTCTTCCCTGCTTAGGTCGGGAATCGAAACATCCAACCTTACAGCCAATTTAAAACCGCCGTCTTCCTCATCTTTACCGATCGTTACATTTGCCGTCACGGACGTATCGACCTTTTTCTTTTCTTTTTGCAGTACAAGATTCAAGGCACTGTCAAAACATGCCGCGTAACCGGCTGCGAATAACTGTTCAGGGTTTGTGGCGCGCTCACCGGAACCACCTAATTCCTTCGGTGACCTCACATCGAAATCCAGAATCCCGTCCTCTGATTTAATATGTCCTTCACGACCACCGTGTACGGTAACTGTAGCTGTATATAATGGTTTCAATGAAAACAACTCCTTTATTCATTCTTACTATCATTACTTCCCTGCTGTAAGTCTTGTTAAACAAAATGAAAGCGAGTATTGTTTGAAAATGGTATTAAATTGGTTTTAAATTGGAAGATATTGTTTTATAATGTACTGTATTAGGAGATGTAATACACCCATTGCAAGGAGGGTTTATGATGATTGAGTTGGATGTTCAAAGTGGAAAGCCGGTATATGAGCAATTGATGGATAAGTTAAAGGAACTAATGATCAATGAAGTTTTACAGGAGCATAATCAGCTCCCATCCATACGAATATTGGCTCAGGAGTTGACCATCAATCCAAATACGATCCAGAAAGCGTACAAGCAGCTTGAGTCTGACGGGTTTATATATACCTTACCAGGCAAAGGGAATTTCGTGGCACCTCCTAAATCCTTCAAAAATTCATTGAAAGAAGAAGAGATCAGAAACGAGCTTTCAAAGGTACTCGCTGAAGCTCTGTATATCGGAATCGATAAACATGAAATTTATAGAATAATAAAGGAAATCAGTCCATTGGCAAAGGGGGGGGATTCATGATTGAAATGAAACAGGTGAGTAAATTATATGAAGGAAAAGAAGCAATCAAAAACATCACCTTGGTTATACCAAAAGGCTCCATATTCGGGTTATTAGGTTCAAATGGGGCGGGGAAAACGACTCTATTAAAAATGCTTTCAGGCAACCTGATACAGGATGCAGGTGAAGTTCTTATTGATGGATCATATGTGTTTGAAAACCGTGAAGTGAAAAATCGTTGTTTCTTCCTTCCTGATACGCCTTATTTCCTGGCTAACTATACGATCACGCAAATGGCAGGTTTTTATAGCCATATTTATAGCGAGTGGAATCAAGAACGTTTCTATCAATTACAGGAAGTATTCCCGATACCCGTCCAAAATAAAATACATAAACTATCGAAGGGGATGCAGAGACAGGTTGCTTTTTGGCTAGCACTCTCGACGATGCCGGAAGTTCTAATATTGGATGAACCGTTTGATGGATTAGATACGGTCATGCGGAAAAATGTGAGACAGTTGTTGATTCAGGATGTTTCGGAAAGGGATATGACGATTTTACTATCGTCCCATAATCTCCTGGAAATTGAAGATTTAGCCGATCATGTAGGGATTTTGCATAAGGGTGAGCTTGTTATCCAAAAGGTTTTGAATGACTTGAAAGCTGATGTACATAAAGTGCAAATTGCCTTTAAGCATAAAATTCCCCATGGTTTATACCGTGGAATTCAAATCCTTAACAAGGAAAGACGCGGCAGTGTGATCGTTTGTATCGTTAAAGGTAGTGAAGCCATGATTAAATCGCATTTTAACCAGTTTCAGCCAGAAATATTAGATATTCTCCCCCTTACTCTTGAGGAGATATTCATTTATGAAATGGGGGATATCGGTTATGTCATCCAGAATAACCTGGTTTAATAGGGAACTGATTATCTATATTTTCAGAAGCACTGGCTGGATTGGTTTCCTATATCTTGTAGGCCTCATATTTGCGCTGCCTCTGGAAATGTTAGCGATTATCTTGAATGGGAACAATGAATATGTGGAATTCGAAAACCTTTTTTCCTGTCAGCAGATGATACAGTTTGTCTTGGTCATCGTTATTCCAGTATTACTTGCCATCTTCCTTTTTCGGTTTTTACAAATGAAACAAGCCTCGGACTTCATTCATAGTTTACCGATTACGAGACGCAGCATCTACGCTCATATGATTGGAACGGGAATTGGCTTCATGGGTTTGCCGATTTTACTTACAGGTTCAATATTGATATTATTTCACTCGGCAATTGATATAGAACGGCTATATACCATGACGGATATATGGTCTTGGATGGGGACAACATTTATTTTGGAAGCTTTGATCTTTTCTGTTGCCGTTTTACTTGGAATGGTTACGGGATTATCAGCCTTTCAAGGAGTGCTGACCTATATTTTTCTTACTTTGCCGGTGGGACTTTTTGTTTTGTTTGCAGCTAATGTGAAATTTTTGATAGCAGGATTTTCTGCAGATTATTATCTAAGTGCCAATATGAATGGCATCTCCCCATTATTAGCAGCAACGGAGATGGAAAAAATCACTTTCTTCTCTATTAATACATTAATTTATAGTATATTAACCTTTCTTTTTCTGATCAGCTCTCTTTTTCTCTATGAGAGGAGAAAGCTGGAGCATGTGTCGCAGGCATTTGTTTACCCGAAGATAAGCCAGTGTTTAAATTCGGCCTGACATTATGCATGATGCTGTTTACAGGGCTTTATTTTAGCGAAACGACAGGCGAACCTGGGTGGATTTTTTTCGGATATACCGTCGGTTCTTTGCTTGGATATTATTTAGGGGAAATCGTCCTGCAAAAGACTTGGCGAATACGGGTCAACCTGAAAGGTTATGTAGCGTTTATAGCGGCTTTCATTGTGCTGGCACTCATTATAAAAATAGATCCCCTTCAGTATAAGACCAAGATTCCTGATGAAAAGATGATTAGCCAAATTTATATTGGTGATTCTCCTATATTTTTTGAAGGCGATGACACCTCGAATAATGCTTCCAATTATCTTAAAGAGAAGGAAAATATTGAAGCGATCAGGTTATTGCATCAGGAAATCATCGATAAGGGTAAAAAGGTTTCCATTGGTGAATGGAATGATGGTCAATCCGTATTTCTGATGTATGAACTCAAGAATGGGAAACGGTTAGCAAGAGAGTATCATTTGCTGAATTACGACTCATACATGCCATTATTGGCGAAAATATATGGGTCTAATGAATATAAAAAAATGGTTAATCAGGTATTGAATGTTTCCGCTCAAGACGTTTCTGAAATCAAGATAACGGCGAGCGGCCAAGTTGACAAATCCATAACGATCACGGACCGTCAACAGCTGGAAGCTGCAGTGAAGGCATTGTCGGAGGACCTGAATAATCAATCGTTCGCACAAATGACTTCTTCTTTTGGTGATTACGCCTCCATAGAGATTCTTTTGAATGATAACAAAACCATTTATATGAATGGGGACTCTTCATATCCTCAGTTTTCAGAATGGATGGTAAGTACCGGACAATCGGAACAAGCACGGTTAATGGCTGATGATATTTCTTATATCCTGGTTGCGAAGTCCGATTCGAAAATTTATCACACGAATTCTGAAAGTGAACTTGCACAGCAGATTGAACAACAGCCAAATCGCTTGAAAATTAAGACCGCTTCTGAAATCGAGACAGCGATTGATAATGCCCAAATAGATTGGAGCGGGGAGTATTCAGCTGCCTTTTATAATAAAGAAAGCAGAGATGTGGACATCAAGAGTTTTTCTGGCGAACATGTTCCCGATTTCATTTTGGATCATTTTAATGAAAAATAACGTGAATATTTTGCATGTACATATAAAGGAAAGGATGCCGCCCGATATGGGCGGCATCCTTCAGACTGTAGACAAACTCGATGAAAATCGAGTTTGTCTATTTTTATG
>NZ_JVPL01000259.1:0-23339 GCF_001054655.1 Bacillus sp. 220_BSPC | reverse complement strand
CATAAAAATAGACAAACTCGATTTTCATCGAGTTTGTCTACAGTCTGACCCCCTCTTCCGCTAAGTGGGAGAGGGGCTCTTAGAGGCCGTCCAGAACTATTGCAGTATTCGTTTTAACTTAGTTTTACCATGATTATTTATCCTCTACGCTGACGAATATAGGGTTTGAATAGAACCAAAGGTCTTTATAGTTACGTTTGTTTATTTCTGAAAAACGCGTTTCGTTATCCTCGATTTCAGTCTTTTTATCGATCAGCGGTTCACCGTCCATCGTTTCTCCAGAGACATTTTCCCCTAGATTCGTGCCGCGTAAACGGAAATATTGATCCTTATTTGCTTTGACTTTGTAAGTGATGGCATGAAAACCATCGCGATCGGTTTTCCAGTCTTTACTTGTAAAGCGTTTAACCACTTTTGTCGTATCATTGGTGGCTTTATTATAAGCAGGTGTTCCAGGCTCTGCTTTCCCGGTTACTTCACCGGAAATTAAATCCACGTGATCTACCTTGACGGGGTCCCCGTTATTGTTCTTTTGGGGGCTCTTAAATCGGACGGTGATCTTGACCATCTGTCCTTCCTTCACTTTAAGGTCCCCGCCCATATCCACCGTATTGTTTCCGTTTTTAGCTTGGAATTCAAGGGCATCGATCAAATCACCAAAAACGGAGAAGGATTTTCCGGATCGCATGCCATCAAGGACAGATTTTATTGATGAGCCATTTACCCATGTATAATTCTTGGAATATTCTCCTGGCCAGTAACCGCTTGAGTATAGGCGGTTTTCACTGATTTCAAAATGGGAGTCCGAATTGGAAAAATTCCAGAACTTACGACCTTCCCCAAGTAGCGCATCCCATGCACCTCCTACCTTAGCAAGCATGTAATCGGAACCGCCATAGGTCCGGTTTTCCGGTGTTGTCAGATTTAAACCGCCTCTATCCGGCTCCAACTGGTTACCTGGCATACCTTCAAATCCGAACATGACATCCGGGGCGATATTGTTGAAGTCGCGAAAATCAGATATGCTGTACACCCTCTTTCTTGATGGATGGTTCAATATGGCATAACTTGTATTCTTATAATTTTCTTCGAGCCATGCCAATGCCGTTCGGGCATCCTCGGATGTTTTATTGGCTCTTTGATCCTGTGACTTCCAAATGGCTACATCCTTAGGATCAAACATCTTTTCATCCTGGTTGGTGAACAGATATTCGAACTGATTGGCAGCTTTCAGACTTTTAGGCGAGCCCGGCTGATCTCCCAAAATGCCTATGCCGACATGCTCGTATGTGGGCATGTCCCATTCGAAGCCTGAAAAGATGACTTTATTTTTAAATTTGCCCTCTTTTTGCAGTTGTTTTATTTTTGGGGCTTGATATTGACTGATTCCCTGAGACAGCGGTATCGGCCCTCCTGGAATCAAATTACCTTCATCATCCCTTGAAGACATCCTCAAGTGATCGGATATTCCCATCCAATCCATGCCATACTTATCAAATGCGTTATTCAGCAAGCTTTCAAGGCTCTGTGATCCCTCGGCATCATCGGACTGAGTGGTATGGGCATGATATTCCCCCTTCATCCATCTGCCTCCTGGATTTGTCTGATTGTCTTCTGCATCTTTTGCTGCAACCGCGGCCGGAAGACCCTGAAAAAGGATGGTGAGGCTTAGAACCGATACTGTGAAAGCCCTGAACTTATTAATCATTTTACTGACACCCTCCATATATTGAAATAATATTGAATAAGCTAATTTTATTGTAAAAATATTAAGAATCCGTTTGGGGTGAGTATGGTTTATGTAAATGAAATGACCGTTTTGCTTCCATTATCTGATTTTGGCAGTACACGGCTTTGAAGTTGAAAGGGAAAGAAGGGGAGGGGCTTGAAATAAAAAAAGGGTGCAGGGATAATTTTCATTCTCTGCAACCTTCGACAACCATTTTATCGTACATTTTATTTAGCTTCGAGTAGATTGATATGATTTACAGTTTGATTTTCACCGACAATGAATTGCAGTTCATAATTCCCTGTCTTGTAAACGTAGTTGATTTCATTCGTACTGGAAATATGGCGTATTTCGTCAGCACTGCCGAGTTGATTTCCTAATACTTTAGGTGTGATGCTTCCTAGATTATGGTCCCGTTCCACATCTGTCCCGAAATATCGGATTTGTGAGATGGTCTTGTCAGCGTTATAGGCAAATGCAAAACCTGGATACCCCATTTCTGCATGGTAATAGTCAAAAGTTTCATCTGTGTTACCTGGTTCAGGGGGAGAACCAAATATCTCATATACATCTTTTTGGGTGTTTTCATTAATTTTCAAACCCATGGCAGTATAAGGCATTTCTCCTGAAAAAGCTTTGTTGTAGATTTCATGTAAGGTGGTAAGAGCGTGATCCTTAGCTATGGCAGAAGCGGAATCCATTGTGGATGCAGCCTCAACAGGTTCTGTTGAAAACGATGCACCTGCCCCTAAAAGAGAACCGGTCAGAATAAAGGCGCTGACCATTCTGGCCGCCGGTTTTTTTGATAACATTTCTTATCCCTCCTATATCATTACTTTTCCACAATTTTCTTGCATGAAACATTTTCTTGAAGATAATTGGATTGTTTGATTATGGTGGAGCATCAGGGGATTTATAAGCTGCATCTGCGGCAACAGTTGATTTAAGGTAAACATATCAAGTTGGTCTCTAGAATCATGTTTAACAAGCATCCTCATCACCACAAGTTTAAATAATTCTATTTAAAACAATAACTTTAGGCGAAAGGGTTCTATCTATAATTAAAACTAGGTTAATTGGAGCGGGTGTGAGACTCCTGCGACCGACCGCCCGCGGAAAGCGAGTGCCTGAAGCGGAAATCAACATCCAAATCGTACAAGCAAAAAAAAACTGCAGACAAACACGATTTTCATCGAGTTGCCTACAGTGTGGTGCTTCAGCATGATGAAACACAATTGAAAATGATTTGATTAATCCCAAACGCTTATTCTAGGGACTCCAGCAGTTCTTAAATAGTCCAATAATTGACCAGTATGTACAGACTCATGATAAGCGATTCTTAGCAACATGTCTCCTAAATCCCTGATATATCCTACATCAGAGCGATCAATTTTAATAGTGGATAAGTCGTCTTCGCTGAAGGACATGATTGTTTCCAAAAAATTACGCCTGTATGGTTCAGCAAAATTTAATTCCGCTTCCACGGAGCTAAGTGGCTGTTTTTCATATGGTGATTCATAAACTGGTAAGCTGCCTTGATTTTTAATGGATAAATGATAGTAATGCTCACTATCAAGGACATGTCTAACCATTTCTAAACAGCTCATTGCCTTGTCGTCCGGTTTCCAATGGAGTGTGCCTTTAGGTATTGAAGTCCATAGTTTAATGTTTCTTCTTCTAACCTCTTCCAGATTTAAGATGATTAGTTCTATCGATTTCATTATATCTCCCCTTTTAGAAGGTATACAATCACTATACAGGAATGGGTTTATTTTGAAAATATAGAAAAATATTATGTGTGGGGTATTAAATCATTGCGATTCCTTCCAATATATATAGTACCGCTCCAGTTTTATTCAAAAAGATAAACATATGATAGGTTCACTAGTTTTTACTGGTTGACCTTTTTAATGGGAACTCTACGATCAAGCCAAGGAATGACAAACGTTGCACACTGTTTGTTTAATAGAAGTGCCTTGAATACATGGAATATTGCATGTTAAAGAAGCATCGGAAAGGGGGTAAGATTATAAGAAAGGTAGAAGAGACTACAGGGAAAATGCCTATGAATCCGTGTAGAATTTACAGGCTTTCCTTCCCTAGGTTATTCATTGCATGGAGGAACAGGGAATTCATATATCCCTATAATCCTATTCCCGCATATTTGTATTGGTATCAGGAATGCAGTTAATATAGGTGAAACAGAATGTATTTGATCGATCTTTCTTCTTATTTACGCTATAAGCTTCAAGAGACCCTTCTTAAATCAGTGATTGAATTAGAATGTCATCATGATAAATAAAAATCGGTTTAAAACCAAGGGCTCTAAATTTTTGCAATGCCTCATGGTTATTTTTGTTCACGAAACCGGATACTACAAGGATTCCTTTATTTCTCACATATTCTACTAATTCGGGTAAAAGGGCTTGCAGAATTCCCTTTCCTCTATATTTTTTGTCAATGACTACATAATTAATATGAGCCACTTTATATAAATAAAGATTATAACAAATGAATCCCACTACTTTACCTTTATCATTACAAATCACAAGCACCTTGTGTGACTTTTGCAGAATTTCATTCACTTTATCGGAAGAAACCCGAAAATTTTTTACGGTGATATCCGTTAATTTCTTTATATCCTTTTTAGGTTTCCAGTCTCGAAAAAAATACATCATAACTTCTCCTTTATCTCTATTAGATATAACAGTTATTCACTAGACATATATAGCTGGTACATGTAAATACATAACACGGAATCCCTTTAGATTAGTCCAAAGGGATTCCATGTTAATCTCAAAAAAGCAACCTTCTAATTTTCAAATTCTTTGACAGAAGTGGGTTGCTTGTTGGAAGTAGGTTCCTTAATTGAAGTACCTCTATTATTGTTTAATAAATTTTGTAAGACTCTTCTCAAGGCAGACCTAAGACTGCTATTGCCAGTTCCGGAATTACCGGTTCCAGAATTAACAGCTCTTCTTAGCTTTTTGTTTGACACTGAAATCATCCCCTTTGTTTTATAAATTTCCACATTACTAATTTATGTGTAATTTTCCCTTTTGCTTGGACAAGTTCACCAATTATTGCACAGCGGCAGGAGTTGCTACCATTTAATGTAATAACATGGTATAATCTATGTGAATTACTTCACATAGAAGGCGTTCGTTATTATTCATACTATTAACTCATAAACGAAAGTGGGTTGGTTATATGCTGAAGAAAGTGGTTTTAGCTGGCGGGACTGGTTTTGTCGGTCAATACTTTGAAAAGCATTTCAGGAATATAGGAATTTGGTTAAATTCGGACTGGGAGGCCATCAAGGATCAGGAAATCAGAAATTCAGTTCATGAATATTAGGATAGGACTTCCCTGTCCAACTCCCATTCTTGAAATGGGGGCTTTCTTTATGGGGACCGAAACGGAATTGATATTAAAAAGCCGGTGGGTCATACCTGAGAGATTGGAAAAGGCGGGGTATGCATTTAAATTCGATCATCTTGATGTGGCTCTCGAACAGATATACTGATGAATTCTTAAAATACTCGAAAAAGATTGCTATAATGATAGATAGAAAATCATTTAATGGAGGGGAATCGCAGAATGAATATGACTCCATCTGAAAAAGTCGGAAGATTCACAACAGGAATCTTTTCAGAGTTGGCGGCCCGCAAGCAGGATGCAATGAAACGAGGGCTGGATGTTATCGATTTGAGTGTTGGAAGTCCGGATCTACCACCGCCTGATTTTGTGGTGGATACGCTTGTGAAGTATGCGCAGGATCGCAATTCCTACGGGTATACGTTAAAAGGTACGCTTGAATTCCATGAGGCAGTCTGTTACTTTTATCGGATGCGTTATGGAGTGGAGCTGGATGCAGAAAGGGAAGTCCTCCAACTGATGGGGTCACAGGATGGCCTTGCACACTTGGCAACGGCGATGATAAACCCTGGAGATTATGTGCTGGTGCCAGATCCGGGATATCCAATTTATGAAGCGAGTGTGGAACTTGCCGGCGGAATCATTCATCCGATGCCGCTTACTGCCGAAAATGGATTCCTGCCGCAGCTCAACGAAATTCCGGATGAAATACTGAAAAAGACGAAAATGATGATCATCAGTTATCCTGGTAATCCTGTCACGGCCCTTGCTGATGAGACTTTCTTTTCGGACGTTATATCGTTTGCGAAAAAGAATGAAATCATGGTGGTTCACGATTTTGCTTATTCGGAATTGATTTTTGATGATCATCCGCAAATTAGTTTTATGTCCATTCCTGGTGCCAAGGAAGTGGGGATTGAATTTAACTCACTTTCCAAAACTTTTAATATGGCCGGCTGCCGCATTGGGTATGCAGTGGGAAATCAAGACGCGCTGAACATCCTGGGAACGCTGAAATCACACATCGATTATGGGGTTTTTTATCCTATTCAAAAAGCTGCCGAAATGGCGCTAACTTCCAATCTTTCGCTGCTATCCGAACAGGTTAAGGAATACCAGTCCCGACGTGATGCCTTGATTTCAGGTCTTGCGGAAGGGGGATGGCATGTACCGAAAACATCAGCTACGATGTTTATTTGGGCCCAAATTCCTGCTGGCTGGAAATCACGGGATTTTGCCTATGCATTGATTGAAAAAGCAGGGGTAACGGTCGTTCCAGGCGATGCTTTTGGGAAGCAGGGTGAAGGGTATGTCCGGATGGCCTTGGTCCAGCCGGCCGAGAGATTGACAGAAGCTGCTGAACGGATCAGAGTGTTTTTGCAGGAAAAAATGGAGTGTGAAAAATCTAGCATTTAATATATTCAGGTTTTAAGAACGCCCGATCACGGATCGGACGTTCTTTTTTTATTTTCTTGCTTTTATATAAGGTGAAATGCACAAGTATCATTAAGGCATTTGAGAAAGTTGACCCTTATGGAATGATGTCCTGACCCTAAAACACCTGGAACAAATGCCGCTGTTCTTTTTCATACCTTGTCATGCTGATATTCGAAAGATGTGTTCCTATATCAAGTTTAACTTCGCTTTGTTATGGAGATAAAATCCCTATTTATGGTTGCAAAGTGGATATCATTGACATATACTGTGTATATAGATATAAACACTATAACAATTTGAAAGGGGCTTACGTACATGGATACGTGGAAAGATGCTTTCTGGTTAGCAAAAATGGAATGGAAAAAATCATGGATCGGGATATTCAGTTTGTTTTTCATCCTTCTTGCGGTCGCTGTTATGTATACGGTTGTTTGGAATGATGGGGACCAACTGCCCTCCATTTTTATTGATATTGCTTTTCTGCTGCTATTTGGTTTGGTTCCTTATATGGTTAGATCCAAAGAATTACAATATCAAAAGGTGGATGGGGAAATTTGGGGTTCGCCATTTTTCATGATGTTAAACACACTGCCTATAGACAAGGAAGTACTGATGAAGAGCCGCTTAGTTCAAGCACTGTTTCCCGGTTTGCCTTTTCAACTATTGTTCTTGATTTTATTTTCGCCAATGCTCCTTGAATCGATGGACATTCTTGAATACATTGCATTTATGCTTATTTGGTTGCTTTTTGGGATAGCATCTGCCTTCACATATGCGGCAAGCGACGTAGGAGACAGGATCACTCCAATGATGCTGTTAGTATGGAGTATCATCATATATGGGGGAGTAACGTTAGTTCTCGTATGGTTCTACGTGAAAACAGATACAGGGATCGTTGGCTTATCGATGGAAGCGGCGAAGGCATTCCCTATTTGGTCAATGGCTGTTTCAGGAGTGATAGCGGTCAGCGGTTATTATTACTGTAAGCATTATATGGGAAAGAAAATGAAAAAAATAGATTATTTAAAATAAGATATCCGGGGAGGAAAAGGAAAGTGGAGCTACCGGTTCATTTATCAAAAGAATCAAGAGTCCCCATTTATCATCAGATAGCTGGTCAGATTCAAGCCATGATAGCAAGTGGGCAACTGGCTCCAGGTGCCCCTTTGCCGTCAATAAGAACGCTATCGAAGGATTTGGAAATCAGTGCAATTACCACCAGGAGAGCCTATCAGGATTTGGAACTGGAAGGATTCATCACTACCATCCAGGGAAAAGGGACCTTCGTTGCAAAAGTGGAGGAAAGTCTCATCCGAAGTGTGAAAATCAAATCCGTCCAGCAAGCGATGGAGAAAAGCATTGAATCAGCGCTTCAACAAAATTATACATTTGAAGAAATCGAGACGATTTTTGCAGAACTGATCGAAGAGCTTAAAATGAAAAAGGGAGGGAAAGGTTGATGACGGCATCACTTGAGGTACTTTCCGTTGAAAAGAAAATCGAGGATTTTTTGTTAGGACCGATTAACCTTACGCTTGAATCGGGTACGGTTACGGCTTTGATCGGTAATAATGGTGCAGGGAAAAGTACACTGCTGAAAACGATCATGCAGCTGGCGAGACAGGATATGGGTGAGATTATCGTTTTTGGATGTAATACAAACCAGGATGATGAAAGTTGGAAAAAGCAAATCGCTTACCAGCCTCAAACATTGATGGGCTGTGACTCATTTACGGGAAATGAATTAAAGGTCTTATTCTCAAAATGGTACCCGAATTGGGATGATGATTGGTTTGGGAATATGGTGGATGCCTTCGAGATACCCATGAATAAGAAGTACGGAAAATTATCACAGGGTAATCAACAGAAGTTACTAGCGTCCCTGACTTTGTCCAAAAATGCCCAACTATTGATTCTGGATGAACCGACCGCACATATGGATATTGTCTCAAAACGGAAGTATACGGATTTTTTGATTGAGTGGATGGAAAGGGAAGATAAGACGATTTTCATTTCCACTCATCAAATGGAGGATATCCGTAAACTTGCCGATTACCTGATATTTATAAACCGGGGACAAATGGCAGGAAAGTTCGAAAAAGACAAATTGGCTCAGCAGTATAAACGGTTTTGGCTGGCAGAGGACTTGCCGCCGGTATCCATTCCGGGGGAAATTGAGAGAAAAGGTTTGCGGACGGTGACTACCCATTTACCCATAGAGGCAGAAGCTTATTTTCTAAAGGCAGGAATAAACTGGCACGCCGAGGAGTATATAGAGCTCGAGGAAGCTGTTACTTACTTGTTAAAGTGAGGCGCTCTCTAGTATTTTTAAAAACTACTTTGAAGGTCCATCCTCTGATGGGCTTCTTTATGTTTATGGGAAACTAGAGTAATAGATGATAATGGAATTTTTGAACGTAAAAAGGACAAGCCGCATAAAATATAGCAGGTCCGCGACAATCTTCAATGAAGCGGACTTAATAGGATAGAGAGGGGGAAAAGCAATGATCAACTGGAAAGTGCGTCTTAAGAACCCTACGTTTATATTCACTGTACTCCTTCCTGGGCTTTTAATATTGGCGCAGATGGTCGCCGCGTTCATAAACAATTTCATTACTCCTATAGGCTTCACCATTACTGATGATGCATTGAACGGCGCTTTAGGCATCATTAACTTCATAGCGCTTACATTCTTTGGGGTCGGCGGTGTGGTCGATCATACAACTAAAGGTTTAAGTGACAGTGAAAATGCACGACAATACGAGGAACCTAAGTAATGGACACTATTCTTTCAGCTACTGAAAAGTAGAGTATACCAGATAACACCGTATTAGCTAGACAACGGCGTTATCTGGTTATTTTTTTTACAGGGATGATGATCGCCGAAAATGATTTGGTCTAAAAACTGAAATGCAACATACATTTAAAATTGTGGTTCATTTTCAGTTTGGGGAGGAAAAAGGATGAGTTATCGTTTACCAGTTTCTAAATGGTTTGCAGCCATAGTTTTAGTCGGGGCATTATTGACGGCATTCATATTCAGTCCGGCTAATGCTTCAGCCTCTATCAATTATGGTGATGAAGTTGCCGCTTTGGCAAAGAAGCAGGTGGGAAGCAAATATAAATATGGGGGGACGACCCCTAAAGGGTTCGATGCTAGCGGTCTTACCCAATATGTATATAAAAATGCCGCCACAGAAATGAAGATTCCAAGAACGAGTGCGGATCAGTATAAAACCGGAAAGGCCGTGAAGCAAAAAGATTTGAAAGCGGGCGATTTGGTCTTCTATGCGACAGGTAAGAAAGGGCAGGTCTCTTTTGTAGGAATCTATTATGGAAATGGCACTTTTGTCGGGACCACCACCAAAGGGGTCAAGGTGGTCAAAATGAGTGATGAATATTGGAAAGAAAAATATATAGGGGCAAAACGGGTCATTAAGTAACAATCTGAATTTTACATGATAATAGTCCAGAAAACAAAAGAGCATCGAAAAACCGATGCTCTTTTTGCTAGTCATATCCGGGGGCCATTCATTCAATGATGATATCGGTTAAAACAACATGGCCATTACGAACTTTTACGACAGCCACTGAAGGATTGGCCAATGCTTCCTTCTCCATTTCCTTTGCCTTTTCTTCGGATGCGAAATAATTGTCCAGACCGTATCTGATCTGAATGGTTTTAGCATTTTGCAGGTCATAAGGGACTTCCAATTCCCCTTTTAGGTACACGCCTTCGCCGGGCTTTTCTTTCGTTACGTAATCAACAGCGTATAGTCCATCAGCGTTTTGTTTTAAACGTACATATACCTTTTTATAATCACCCATATTCCTTGTATTGAACTCGGTTTTAATCGAGTCATCGACTTGCGACGGCTTTACTGATTCAATTTCGTATTTCAAAGCAACATAGCTTCCCCTAAACAAATCAGTCGGGTCGACCGGGGCTGTCTTGATCTTGATTACATCTCCTGTCATTGTTGTCCAGACCGGGGGAAACGCCAAGATTAACAAAATCAAGACTGGAATGGAAAATACGATGAGTGGCCGGAATGATGGATTACTCATTGAGTTCCCCTCCTTTTTGTCGTTGGTTTTCAAAGAAGAAGCCAAAACCGATGAGCATGATTCCACCAATGATGAATGTAAGCGATTTTGGCAGGAAGTCAAAGGAGTAGATGTAATATCTGAAAATCAGTGCACATATTATCACGATGCTGGTCAAACTGCCTTTTAGAATCAGATAAAGCAGAAAAACGAAATAAGCTATAGGAAACCAGATTGAAAATTCAAAGGTAAGGAAGAGTGCGGTTATACCATGTAAGATATGCCCTTGTATGTGTGTGATGTTTTGTAATTTGGCTCTTACCGGAATATAGGCAAGCACGATACCCAGTACAAACAAGATGGAAAGGACAATCGTATTCGAATTTTCAAACCCTAGTTTCGGCACGAATTCCATAAGAAATAAGGCAATTGTATTGATGGCTAAAGCGTTAATGAAAAAGGTCAGATAATTAGGGTAATCGAATTTCTTTAACAGAATGTATAAAGCCGGTAGAAATACAAGAATGGCAAACGGATAAGATGTTTCATCAACGAATATACTTCCGTTCAAATAAATGAAAAGCAGGAAAGATGTAAACAGGAGGATGAAAACATCCTTCAAATAGTATCCAATGAATACCGTTCCAATCGCCCATAATAAAAAGGAATTGTTGAAATTGATGCTAATGTTAAACATCTGCTCGACTAGAAATATCCCTGCACCAAAGATCAGGATACCTGCATAATGCAGACTTCGTGACGTTTTGGGAAAGCGTGCCTGCACCTTCACGCCAGCAAAGTTCACTCCGATGAGGCATGCAATGATAAGCAGGAATTTAACCGCTTTACTTAAATAGATCCAGTTGCTGGCTACGAAGGTCAATACGCCTAAACCTAAAAGAAGTGCCCCAATGGATAATAGAATCGTGATGAAGCTCAAATTGCCTTTTACATCATAGGAACCCAACATCCTCACTTTCTCTTGCCGGGAGATGACTCCTTCCTTTTCAAGGTAATTAAATTCATGCTCAAGAAAATCTAATTGCTTCTTTGTTATTGCTTTGTTGGCCAAAGTAACTCCTCCTTCCACATTTTACTATTATACATCGTATTCTCTTGCTGCTTTGAATATAATGCTAATTTTCTTCTACCCTTATTGGAATGCGTGTAAGGCAAAAAAATATAGTACCTTGCAATGAACAGTACCATGTGGTAAATTATTTACATAAGATGTATTGTTCGGTGTTCAGTACTGTTTATTGAACTATACTGAAAAACTTTTGGAAGGAGTGAAGGTGCTATGAATGTACAATTTAAGAAAGGTGTCCTGGAACTGTGTGTTCTGGTGTTACTAGATAAGCAGGATCGCTATGGGTATGAACTTGTACAGAAGATTTCGGATCAAATTGAAATATCGGAAGGGTCGGTATATCCACTTTTAAGACGATTGACGAAGGAAGAGTATTTTACGACATATTTGCAAGAATCAACAGAAGGGCCTCCGCGCAAATATTATACATTAACCGAAAAAGGACGGAGATACCTTCAAGAACTGCTGATGGAATGGAATGAATTTTCCAATGGGGTCAACCAATTAATCAAGGAAGGTGTGAACCAATGAATAAAGAACAATTTTTAAAACAATTGAATGCCTCTTTAACCAGACTTTCCTTAGAGGAACGGGAAGATATCCTTCAAGATTACGAAGAGTATTTCGAAATTGGAATGGAAGAAGGGAAGTCAGAGCAGGAAATCTCCAAATCCCTTGGAAATCCTAGACAGATTTCCAAGGAACTGATGGCAACCTATCATCTTGGTCAGGTCGAACAAACGACTTCTGCAGGTAATGTTATGCGGGCGGTTTGGGCAGTCATTGGTTTGGGGTTCTTTAATTTAGTGATCGTTTTGGGACCATTTATAGCCTTGATCGGAGTTGTCATTGCAGGGTGGGTTTCGGCGATAGCGTTCATTCTTGCTCCGCTTGGCGCTCTGTTTAACCTTGTGTTAGGTAACTTTCAATTATTCGATCTTTTCTTCGCATTGGGACTATGCGGGATTGGCATTTTCATTGCCATGGGAATGTTTGTCGCTACGAGTGCTTTAACTAAAGGATTCATTCGCTATTTAAAATTTAACGCTTCCCTTGTGAAAGGCGGTTTGAAAAATGATTAATGTAAAAAAATTATCGATCATTGCACTTGTATTGTTATTGATCGGGGTAATAGGAAGTCTGTTTACGTTTTCCCAAATGACGAATAAGGAAACGACTACAGAGGAAAAAACGATTTCGGAAATCGTGACGGACATTCAAATCGACGCTGACAATGCAGCTGTAGAGATCGTGCCAACGAAGGATAAGGAGACCAGGATAGAGTTGGTTTCAAAAGGGATGGATGTTTCCAAGTTGGATTTCACTGCAGATGTGGAAGGGAAGAAGCTTTCGGTACAATTAAAGGATCGACGTACGTTTAGCTTTGGCTTTCATATTCAATCCTTACATTTAAAGGTGTATGTGCCTGATGAATCTTATAAATCCTTTGTGGCCGAATCCGATAATGGAAGATTGCAAATAACAGGATTGAAAAGTGAAAATCTAAATGTGAAATCTCAAAATGGCCGGGTAGAATTAAATGATATAATAACCGAAAAAGTTGAAGTGAAATCTGCTAATGGAAAAGTAGAGCTTAATAATGTGGAGGGAAAACTGGTTGGTTCATCGAATAACGGTAAAATCACATTAGTCACGAAAGACTTGGATAGGGAGATCGAACTCGAAAGTAATAATGGTAAAATCATGATCAAAACGGAGAATGAACCGACGAATACAACATTCGATGTTCATGTTGACAATGGGAGAGTGGATATCCTTGGTAAGTATGAGGGCGATACTGTCATTGGCAAAGGTGAAAATCTTGTTAAATTGGAAACGAATAATGGGAAAATCGAGATAACGAAATAGTCGAAGCATGAAAAGCCGATCCAATTGGAATCGGCTTTTTTCAGTTATGCGTCCCTTTTTCTTAAGGAGATAAGGAAAACATTTAAAGTTTTTCCTTTTAGATGTTTTTGGAATTATAATATAGAAAGGATAATTATGTTAAAAGTAATGAGTGTAAGTCCGCCCTCAAATCTAAGGATAGGGTTTTAAGGAAACGACTTCAAAAGTATGGGGGCTGTATAATGAAATTCAATAAATGGTCATTGGATATATTTAAACGGACGATCTTCACTCGCAAGAAAAGGGAAAAGGATTATCTTAAAAAAGGCTTCGAAGTGCAAAAAAAAGTGTTTAATATAGTGGAAAGTTCTAAGGATATTATCTACTGCTACGAATCGAATCCAAGTTCCAAGTTCAGGTATCTAAGTCCATCCATCAATACACTTTTAGGTCAAGGCGTCTTGGAAGAAGCATACAATGACCCTTCCTCCCCTTTTGAAAGGATTCATCCTGATGATTTTGAACTCCTAAATGAAAAGATATATGGTGGGATAGATTATAATAAGCCGGTCATTCAACGCTGGAGAACTATCGAGGGTGATTTTTTGTGGTTCGAGGAATATGCTACACCCATATATGAAAAAGAGCAATTGGTAGCCGTTCAAGGAATCATTCGCAATATCGATGAAAGAGTGAAATTCATACAGGATATTGAGTATCAAATGTCCCATGACTCATTAACGAACATCCATAATCGACAGTTTTTCGATAATATAGCTGCAAAATCCAATCTGGATTTTGATACTCCGGTTGCCATGATATTGTGTGATTTAGATGAACTGAAATTTATGAATGATGCGTATGGACATAAGAAAGGAGATGAATTGATTAAAGCAGCGGCAAATCTATTAAAACGGATTTTCTCGGAAATCGCTGTTGTAGCGAGAGTGGGAGGCGATGAGTTTGCCGTTCTTCTGATTGACAGAAGCAAGCGAGAGGTAGAATCTCTTTGTGAATTATTAATGGAAGAAATCCTTTTGCAAAACTCCCTAAAAAAGGGCCCTCACATCAGTATGTCATTCGGGCATGCATACCGTTCGCATTCCAAAGGGAATATGGATAGCTTATTCATGGAAGCGGATCAAAAAATGTTTCAAGATAAACGGCGAAGAAAAGAACAGAAACTCGTTCGGCCGGGCAGATGAAAGATATGGAAACAATAAGATAGGGTGTAGAACCATTCTTCACTTGCAGAATGGTTGTTTCAGGGGATGTTTTATGAAAATTTGAATGTAAGGAAAATCCATTATGCTGGCGGGATGCGTTTCAGCTAAGAGCCGTTACGGATGAATAGAGGCAATGGTTTAATGCATTACAGCATGGAGAACCTAAAAATTATTGGTTTGCATACGGAAGGTAAGTGGACGGAAATGATCATGAATGTTAAAGGGGGGAGCCCGGTGTCATATTGGGCTTTTATTTATATATATATATTTAGGTACACGAAATAAATCACTCGCTTATTTTAAGCAATTTTAGTAAACTGGCAATGACTATTATAATTAGAAGGTGAAGGGATATGAGGGAAACCTTAGTGGATGAACGGGTAAGAGGGACTGATAAAATCTGGACACGTGATTTCATCATGATCTGTTTGGCAAATATGTGCATCTTCATGGGTTTTCAAATGACGATGCCGACCCTCCCGTTGTTTGTAGAACAGCTTGGCGGTGATGACCGTCTTGTGGGGGCTGTCCTTGGAATCTTCACTTTTTCGGCATTGCTTGTCCGGCCAATTGCCGGAAGATTATTGGAGACGAAAGGAAGGCGCATCGTTTTTCTTGCCGGGTTAGCCATTTTTGCTTTGTCAGTGGGTTCCTTCGGTTTCATGGGGAGCATCGGCTTGTTATTCATGATGCGGATTGTACAGGGCGTCGGCTGGGGATTTTCTTCAACGGCTTCAGGAACGATTGCTTCCGATATAATCCCTGCGAAACGGCGTGGTGAGGGGATGGGGTATTACGGATTATCGGGTAACTTAGCACTGGCATTCGGGCCATCATTGGGTCTTTTCCTAGTTACGGTCCTTCCGTTTCAAGAGTTGTTTTTGATCTGCTCTTTATTAGGCTTGCTTGCCATCATTGCAGCATCACTTATTCGGTATCAAAAAGTGGAAAGTGATCCTTCGGCGGCTGTCAGAGCCAAAAGGTTTGATATTTATGAAAAAAGTGCCCTTCAGCCATCTTTGCTCATTTTCTTCATCTCCGTTACATTTGGTGGAATTGCAACCTTCCTTCCCCTGTATACAGCGGAAAAAGGTGTAGATGGAATTCAGTGGTACTTTTTAGTATATGCAATGGCCCTTATGGTCACGAGATTATTCGCGGGTCGACTATATGACAGAAGGGGACATCGAGCCGTATTCGTGCCTTCAACGGTACTCATCATGGCTGGAATGCTGCTGCTTGCATGGATGCCGAGTGAAGCGGTACTTTACATTGCGGCAGTGCTTTATGGATTTGGATTCGGTTCTGTTCAGCCGGCGCTGCAGGCATGGTCGATTGAAAAGACGGCACCCAATCGGAAGGCGATGGCGAATGCCACATACTTTTCATTTTTCGATCTTGGAGTGGGCATAGGTGCCATCGTGTTCGGGCAGATTGGCTTCCTCTTCGGATATAGGAGCATCTATATCACGGCAGCCGCCTCGATTTTCATTTCGATGATCGTTTATTTATTCATCATCAGGAGCGAGGATAAAGGAAAATCAATATAAGGATGTTGAATGGCTTCAATGGAAGTCATTCTTTTTTTTGAGTCAGTAGGAACACCCTTGGTGCACTATCCTAAATATTTTAAAAATGGAAGAACTTTGTTATTATCGAAAAGAGATTATACATAAGATGATAGAAGGTCTATTTGAAGGAAGGGGAAGCTTGGAATGAATGACTCTTCAAACGAAGAAATGACATTAGAAAGAAGGAAGCGTATTTTCCAAGAAGAGCTGGATGTTTTATGGGAAAGGCGGCTCATCCCTAAATCAGAATATATCCGGATTAGCAGGGCTTACAATCGGCATTTCCAATTAGCCCTCCATAAACAAAAGCGCTTAGAGCAAGAAAAGAAGAAATCCACCCATGGAACTGAAACGATAATCGGTGAAAGTGCCGATAAGAGGATTCAGGATAGCCTGATCGAAGAATCTTCATTCCAATTACGGGAATCCAGTGGATTGAATGAATCGATAATGAAAGATGAGAAGGCCGGGTATGCGCCTATTGAATCTGGTTTCGAGGAGAGCCTTGAACCTGTCAAGGAGATCAATGATAGGAAACCGGTTATTCAAAAGCAGGCCATCAAGCGGGAGAAACCGGTAAAACCGGTAAAGCCGAAGAAAACACCTGAACAAATCAGGGAACGGAAAATTTCTGTCATCCTGCTCACTGGGGTCATATTGCTTCTGTTTGGCGGGTTGATTTTAGCAACCACTTCATGGGGGGATCTGAATGCGGTCCTGAAAGTTCTCTTCATTGGAATGGTATCCGTCATTTTTGCAGGGATGGCCTTCATCGCTTCGAAACTGAAAATTGAACAGACCTCTTTTGCATTCCTGACGCTAGCGGGTTTATTCATTCCGATTACGATTTTATCAGCTTCATATTATCGGATTTTTGGAGAGTACCTTTCACTTAATGGTGGGGGGCGGGGGCTTCTGGGGTTTATTGGGGGATTACTCTGCTTAGCCATTTATTGTAAGATTGCTGACTACTTCAAGTCGAAAATATTCATTTTCATTTCAATATTCACTTTTGCCATTACCTGCTATTTCGGATTGGCTTTTGTGACGCCGACTATCGAGTGGATGTTTTTGGCGATTGGCGTTCTTAATTTATTGCTATTAGGGAATATTGAGCAATTGAAAAATCAAAAAGCATTAACGTTATTCAAACCATTCATTTTTCAATTTATCCAGTTTAAGATTATCGTGGAGACCTTTGTGATCCTGACGTTAGTTTCAAGCAACTTGGTGTATTCGCTAACGTTGATGGTCTTTTCTGTTTTGTTTTTAATTATTTCGGTCAAATTCAAAAAAAAATATTATGAAATGGCTTTTAGCGCCGTTTTCACGTATGGATATATCCATCTAGTTTATAACTCGTTTATAAGTGAGTACATGATCATTGCATTTGCACTTGTTCCAATCATTTTTACCATGCTATCGAAATATCTGGCTAAAGCCAAAAGAACTAAGCTTTCGAAGCACTTCATGATTACCAGTTTGATTGAGAGCGGGATCGTTTTCTTATATAGTAACGCGATGGTGTACCAGGAGAACTATGCGCAAATATTCGTCGCGCTCATGTTATTATCCGCCCAGCTTGCCTATGTTTCCCTTCAATCGAGAAACTCAAGCCTCACGTACCCGGCTGTTGTTATTTTCGACTTAGCGTTACTATACCTTTTCTTTGCCTTGCCAATCTCTTTTTCTACCATTTTAAATCTGTTATTTGTTATTCAGGTCGTTCAATATCTTGGAGTATATTTATATAATCGTCACCCAAGGTACATCCTGTTTAGGAAGAGTACCTTACTTATCTCCCCAATGATCATGTTAGTGATTCTGACCATTAAATTCAGCGAAATGGATTGGCTTGCAGTTAGTGCGGCTCTCGCCATGATCTCTGGGCTTTTCTTCATCACCTATATAAAAGACGAAACAAAGAATATAAAGGAAAATGCCTTATACGGATTTCCAATCACTTTCGTACTAGCTTTGGTTGCTTTCTATCCATATTTGACGGAGAGTTTAGAATGGGTTCGGTCAAATTTCCCGCTCAGCGTCTATTTAATGGGTGTTTCACTGGTTTCCATCGGTGCAGCTTACACATTTAAAAAGGGATACTATAAACTCTTTCCAGTTTTTGCATATAGCGGGCAGATTCTTTCTTTCCTTTCCTTGATATCGATTCCATTCGATTCACAAAATCCTTTGGAGGCAAGCGGAGTGATTGCCGTAGCTACTGCAATAAACGGCTGGTCCGTCCATATCCATCGGAAGCAAATATTCTGGGTGCCTGTCGTGATTACAAGTGCCAGCTTATATGCTTCACTCTACGATGTTTTTGATTTTGCATCAATGGTACTGAGGATTGCGTTCGTGTTGCTCGGCCCCATTACCTTTTTCCTATTAGGAGAATGGCTTGGGAAATATTCGAAAAGTGGGAAACTGTATTTCTTTTACGCAAGTCACCTTGCCAATTTACTGGCGATTCCTGTTGGATATTTGCTCATTATTTTTACGGAAAGCTCACCGTTACTATATGTTGCACAACTGTCGATTTATATTTTGAGTGCTTTAAGGGCGCATGTTAAATGGGAAAAATACGTTTTTACGTACCTAGGGTTTTCAGTCCTTTTCCTACAGGTCCATTTATTTGTGGTAAACATGGAGCAAATAGTATTCATTACATCAATATGCATGATGATTACAGCAGGACTCATAACCATTCTGTGGGGGTTATCCAATAAGAATTGGAAAGGCATCATGGAGTATTACCTTATTCCATTCATTCATTTAGGGATAAGCATATCCATTTTTGAAACGGCGATCCGGGGCTTTCCACTTAACCGCGAGTCAGTCTGGGTAGGAGTGATGACTGTACAGCTCTTGTTTGCCTGGTATCTGCTCATGCAAAGGAATTGGCGGAACTATGTTGTGGTTCCTCTAGGCCTGGCGTTCATCTTCTATAGTATGTATGTAAATACATTGCCTCTGGTTATGGCGATTATCGTATTGTCTGTATGTATGGTTGTGATGTTGATGGCTAGCAGACGCCTTTTCAAAGGATTGCTCAACCAAGAGGGAACGAAGAGAGTCATTGATCATTATCGGATTTTTGGCTTGTTATATCTGTGTACTCTGAATCTGGAAGTGTTTATGAGCGATACAGCTTCTGCGATTTTGGGGATTTTTGTTTCCCTGCTGTTGCCTAGCTACTTCATCCTGATGGGAAGATTCACAATCTATAAGAAAGAAAAAAGCATTTACTCGGGAATAGCGGCAATCATCGGCCTTGTCCCCTTCATCAATATCATAGTTTATGCCCATACACTCCCAATCGTCACGAGTTTGGCTGTTCTTTTTGGCTGTATGGCAGGAATGTTGTTGTTAAGCAGGCTGTATTCCAGCGGTTCACTCAAGAAAAACGGATCAGGCATCATCAGCTTTGATCCTTTCAGGATTTATGGTTTATTCTTTTTGATCGATATGAATGCGGAGGTTTTTAACGATACTAAACATCAGTTACTCCAAGTCTTTGTATCGCTTCTGTTAACCGCTTATTTCATTTTCATGAGAAGCTTGACAGCGGAAAAGCTAGAAAGGAAAATTCATTCCAATATTGCTGCACTAGTCAGTCTGTATCCCTTCCTGATCATCGTCGGCTATGCCGACAGCCTATCGGTTGTAATGGGCTTGCTGTTCCTTTTCGGCTGTATGTCAGGGATGCTGCTTTTAAGCCGGCGTTATTTCGATGGTTTAATCAAAAAGGAAGAAGCAGGTATGACCATCGATGCATACAGGATATATGGCCTGCTGTTTTTACTGGACATGAATCGGGGATTCCCAGCAACTGAAACATTGACCCAGTTACTCGAAGTTTTTGTATCGCTCTTGATCACGGTTTACTTCATCTTGATTGGAAGTTTCACAAAGGATGTAAAAGAAAAGGGCATCTACGTTTGGCTGACGGGAATTCTCAGTTTGTATCCGTATTGGATCATCATCATGTACGCGGACACATTGCAGCCTTTCGTTGGAACGGCAGTCCTTTTTGGGTGTACGGCCATAATGGTCTTGCTAAGCAAGAAATACTTTAAAGGCTTGCTTGATAAAGGCGGGGCAGGACTTAAATTGGATTTTTACAGAGTCTATGGTCTGTTGTTTCTTATTGCCATGAACATGGATGTTTTGACAGGGGGACCGGCACATTTCATTTTGGAAATCATCGCGGCACTTCTGATTCCGGCCTATTTCATTTTGATGAGAAGCACGACGACAGGGATGTTCGAAAGAAAATCCCAGTTGGCAGCTGCGATTTTGTTCAGTCTATATCCGTATTGGGTCATTGTCGATCAGCTCACGATCCCTCCTGTACTTGAGGAGGAGGTGAATATTCTGCCGCTGTTCATTGTCAGCACCACTCTGCTGAGGAAAATCTTTGTTAAAGGCAAAATTACACAATATATCGAAAGTGGTATTGTTTTCCTTTTGTTTTTAGCCCTGATCATTGATGCAATGGCAGGAAACACCTTATATGATGCCCTCATTATCGGAACCGTGTCATTGGCAGCAATGCTCTTTGGATTCATGATGAAATACAAATCCTATTTCATCGCTGGAACTGGGACGATTTTATTCAATGTCTATATGAATACCAATTCGATGTGGAGCGAGATGCCATGGTGGCTGTATTTAATCATCGGCGGAGGGCTGCTTATCGGAATTGCATCTTTCTTTGAATGGAAAAAACAAAAAGACAACAGGACCTCTAAGGAGGTTCTTGAGAAAAATAAACAAAGGATCAAGAATTGGTTCAATCGGTGGAATTAATGAAGAAGAAAATGGAATGCGTCAGATACCCAAGCTCTTAACCTTGGACGAAAATTAAAAGGAGTTCGGAATTTATTAATTCCGAACCCCTTTTGCCTGTGAACCGAGAGTACTTAAAAGCTCTCTTTCTCTGCTTCTATTTTTTTATTTCCTCATCCCAATCATGAATTTCTATTTCCCACTGATCTATATTAGTTTGCAAAACATTAATTAAAAATGGTGATAGGACATTTCTGTATTTTTCTAGTTCTTGAATCAATTTCACTCGATCTTCAGTTAAACCTTGCATTAATTTTTTTTTGCTTTCGAAATTTGCATAGACAAAAACTGGTCTGAATTTTCGGATCTCATTATCACCCATATCAGTTGTAACTCCTTTAGAATTGAGTGAAAAACTAAGCACGATCAATCAGTTCATCTAATGCTTGTGTATACAAAAACGCTTGGATTTCTCCAAGCGAAAAGCTCAAGACGAACAAGAACTGCATGAAGAACAGCTGGAAGAGGAATCAGAACTGCTGTCATGGGAACCGGTATGGCCACCATGATCGGCATGGCCGGAACCGGAGGAAACTGTGTTCGGTTCATTCCCGAATATATCTTTAAATTCGCTGTCAAAATCATCGGTGCTTGCATAAGTGAAATAGGCAGGAGCTGCGTAGTCAGTCTGATCGTACGTTTTCCGCCAATTCAATTCTGTCATGGGGCGATTTTCTTTAAATTGTGAAGTGAAGGCTTCAAAGGTCCGTTCCGCCTGTATACTTGTCGGTTTCCGCATATATTTCTCTTTTAACTGCTCCAGCTCCAACGTTTCAAAATCGCGGAGAAGCGTTAGCCCTTTATCATGTTTGAAAAATTTGCCCCATTTTTGAATGGAATGGGAGTCCACCGTAAATAGCTGTACATAGTAAAAGTCAAATAGAGTGCGCTCATCGGGTTTGAAAACAGGTTCTGAATGAGGATGGTGCTGAATGGTCCTACCGATGAAAACCTGGCAAAACTCATCATATTCCTGTCTATAGTTCAGCATGATATGCCATAACTCATCGATGACTGAATTAAACATTTCAACTTTTCCAAACACTGCAGCCATAATCAAATAGCGTTTCAATTCACGCCAGGCCTGATTGACCTTTAACTGTGAGTCCCGTGGATGCTTCAGGCGGAATTCAGTATTGACCTTTTCCATATAATCGAAATCCAGTGCTTTATTAAGCTTTTCTATCAATGCTTCTGAAACGATTTCCGTTGCATGAAGATCTAAAGTTTCACCATGGTATTTACGGAATTCATTTTGATAGCGTTCCATTTTAGCCGGTTCACTTAGCCCTTTAACGAAATTGACCAGGAAAACAGCAAAAATTGCCGCAAGAATGACATAAAAGAAGGTCATCTTTGTCCACTCCTCTTAATCTATGGATATATTGCTTTAACATTATCTTACATGTTAATGGAAGGGATTGTAAGTTGTTTTATCTAAAATGTTCCGTTGGCGGAAATTGATTAATCTCGTGAGGTTGCATGACAATACCCTGAATCGGGTATCGTCCTTTCCTTGGCATGTAAGGGGTTTTCAGTTAAAAATCAAGCGCTTCAAATAATGCCTCATATCTAGTATAGTTAGAGGGGAAAAGGGGTGAAGGCATGTACTTGACAGTAAAAGAGACTGCGGAATATCTATCGATGCCGGAATCTTATATAGAAAGTTTAATCGTTCAAAATAAAATTCGCACCGTTCATGATGGTGAGCAGCATTTGATTTTTAAAGATCAATTTAATATGCATCTTGAACAGATGGAGAAATATAAGAAGGATTTAGCGGATTATTATAACGAACCCATTCCCGAAGATATCGATGTGAAAGATGAAGATTAGCATCTGTCCATTTGGCAGATGTTGAGTTTCAAAAAGGAGGAAGGTACGAGACTCCTGCTTAGAAAAGCGCGTCTAGGGTAAGACACCACAGGCTCAAGCTGAGGAGGCTCCGACCGCCCGTGGAAAGCGAGTGCCTGGAGCGGAAATCAACGTCCAAATTGTACAGCCATAACAAAAGCTGAGGCCATAGCCTCAGCTTTTGCTTGTAGATAGAAGGGGGCCCGGAAAACATATCTTTCATCAAAGTGAAGTTCCGGACCTATTGATTCCAAGCAACACCTTCAACTCCATAGGTATGGTTCTATTTAAATTTTATACAGAGT